>JACQPU010000162.1 GCA_016207365.1 Ignavibacteriales bacterium
TCACCTTTCTGTAAAGAAGGTGGGCACTGTCTGGAAAGTTGTGGTAACGGGAACGACAAATACCGAAGTCCGTGTTGTCACTGGTCAGAAAGTTGTCTTCCATGCAGAGGGAAGCGACGTCTATTTTCAGTTTGATAACGAAAAGCTTTTCGGCGGTCACACCAGATCCGTGAAGAACGGCAAGACACTGACCCTGGGAGTGGGGAACGTTTCCAAGGGCGTGTACACCTATGCAGCGTTTTGCGCTGGACCCAAGGTGTTTGCGCAGGGCGACTCGCCGCCAAAGATCATTGTCGACTGAGGGAGGTTCTTAAGAACCCCGGATCCATGGGCGCCTGATCGGCGCCCGTGAGTTCTTTTCGAGCTTGCCGAGGCGATGTCCGTTGACATTCAGCGCCTCGTTCTTTACTTTTTTCTGTCCCCCCAACGTCGTATGTGACCTGTTTGTTTTTCGGTTACCAACACATGGAGAAGCCTTCTATGAGCCGATTTACCATCCTGTCCACGGCAGTGTTCTTCTTTGTATACGCCGCCGTTGCTCAGGATCACGGCAAGCACAACGTTATGCAATCGTCCGCCTCCACAAAGGCTGTTGCCGTTTTGCATGCAACCAGGGGAAATTCCGCATCCGGGGTCGTTTGGTTTGAATCTATACAAGGTGGTACCCGCGTCATCGCACACATTTCGGGTCTTTCACCCGGAAAGCACGGCTTCCATATTCACGAGTATGGAGATTGCACCGCAGACGATGCCACATCGGCCGGTGGACATTTCAATCCCACCAACATGCCCCACAGCATGCCCTCGAGCGATAAACGCCATGTTGGAGACCTTGGAAACGTGGAGGCCGATGCACAAGGCAATGCTCATCTCGACTATGTTGATCCGATGCTCTCGTTTACCGGTTCACTCTCAATCATCGGACGTGGAGTGATTGTGCACGAAAAAGAAGACGATCTGAAAACCCAGCCGACAGGTGATGCAGGCGGTCGACTGGCCTGCGGCGTAATCGGGGTCGCGAAATAGCTCACAACCCGGCATGAGACTGTCATGTATCTCCGCCTTGTTCGAGTAAAAGCAGTACCCGCGGCGGTTTCCGTTCTCCAGAAGATCTACACGGATTCGATTATTCCGGCTCTCAGTGAGACCCCAGGCTGCCTTCACGCCTCTCTGATGCAGAGTTCGAAACACCCGGAGGAATTTGTTTCTCTGACACTCTGGGAAACTGTTGCTGATGCAGAGGCCTATGTGGAGAGCGGCAGATTTGCACAGCTTATGGATCTCGTCCGGCCGCATCTTCAGGAAACGACCGAATGGAGGCTCGGGCTCTCCCACGACATGAAGCTTGAGTATGCACAGCTCCCTCAGGAACCCGCGGTGTCTGCATATCCGATTTCGTTAGATCTTCCAATGAAACAAAACGTCGGATTCAGAGGAGGGAGCCTGTACCTGCGCATTGTGTCCGTGACATTGAAGCCGGATAAGAAGGACGAATATCACCGCCTGTATCTGAACGAGATCATTCCCGCCCTTCAGGCAACAGCGGGATGTTTGCATGCATATCTCATTATGCCTTCCCGCGGAAGCAAGGAATCACTGTCGGTTACAATCTGGGATTCAAAGGAAAGCGCTGAGGCATACGAACGGAACGGACAATTTGCTACGCTTGTAAATCGGGTGAAGCATACGTTCACAAATCTTGTCCAATGGAAGGTTGAATTGGACCCGACACGGCAGAGTTCATCTGCGGGCTCCGAGGATCTTAAAGTTGAGGGGTTCAATGTGGTGGCGGTCGGAAGTTTTGAATGACTTTTTTTGAGAAGCGTGCTCTGGTCAACGAGTGATCCCCATCATCGTGCGTTTTGGCAGGATGCATATCTTGCTCAGAGATAACTGAATCAGCGGGAAAGGATTCCGTGATGCCGAAAGTTTCTTATGATCAATTCCTGGCTACCATTCATGGGAGGTTCCCCAACCTGAAAGGTTACGATGAAACGCGACTGTTCAGTCTGCTCATGCAGGCAGGTGTGAATGTCGAATTCGAAGTCGCCAGCGACGGTACCACCATGATCAACTATAGCGAGATTGGTCCCGACGCCGGTTCTCAGCTGGCCAAGCTGTAAACTCCCTCTCTTTGCCGCCCTTCGATCCGGCGCCTTTTTCAGGTCCTGAAGATCGCCTCTTTCCGGGCTGAATAACACTCATCCTGCAAAACAATTTGGTTTGGACTTTGGGTGAAGAACTTGTTCGCCTGGTATATCTCACCAAATTACAAACACTATCTTTGGCTTGACATTGTTCCCCCGAATCAATACTTTTGCGGACATTCATGCCTTCCACCTCTTTTCACCAACACCGGGAGTACCCATGAAGACAGCCTTGTTTCTCCGCACACCGATTGTCATGCTTATGGTCATCGCAGGCTGGTCGACCCTCTTTGCGCAGGGAGTAACGACCGCCTCGATAACCGGTATTGTAACAACTACCCAGGGACAGCCGCTCGAGGCGGCTAATGTCGTCGCAGTCCATGAACCGAGTGGAACAGTGTACGGCGCCGCAAGCAGATCAAACGGCCAGTTTAATCTTCCGAATCTTCGCGTCGGGGGACCTTACACTGTGACCGCCAGTTATCTCGGCTACAGGAAGGAAAGCCGCGGAGATATTTATCTTAGTCTTAATCAGGAATCCAGGATCTCATTTTCACTCGTAGAAGAAGCCCTCACAGCTGAGGAAGTTGTGGTGACAGCGGAATTGGACGAGGTGATGAACAGCGGGCGGACGGGAGCGGCAACGTTCATTGGTGTAACCCAGGTAACGGAGCTTCCGACGGTGAAGCGAAGCACACGAGATCTGGCGCGCATCGATCCGCGAAGTGACGGAAACTATAGTTTTGGCGGAAAGAATTGGCTGTACAACAATATTTCATTAGATGGCTCGTACTTCAATAATTCCTTTGGTCTGGACGACCCGGCGCCCGGCGGACAAACGAATGCAGAACCGATTCCCTTTGACGCCGTCGAACAGGTGCAGGTCTCCGTTGCCCCCTTCGATGTTCGCGAGGGCGGATTTACGGGCGCCAACATCAATACGGTGACAAAGAGCGGGACAAATCATGTCCGGGCGTCGCTCTATAGTTTCCTGCGCAATGAAAACTTTATCGGGAACAAAGTGTTCGGCAGGGATGTGATCGCGAATCCGGACCTCTTCTTCAATCAATCTGGCATTTCGATCAGCGGACCGGTCATTGAGAACAAGTTGTTCTTCTTCCTGAACTACGAACGCGAGCGAAGGGAAGATCCCGGCACGAACTTCGTTGCCGACCGGGACGGGAATGTGGTCTTCGGGGAATCCCGGGTCAGCGCAGCGACCATGGACCTCATCCGGACCCGTATGAAAACCGTCTATGGATATGAGACAGGCCCGTACGAGGGGTATATTCATGAGACAAAGAACGATAAACTTCTCGCAAAACTTGATTGGAACGTGGACGAGAACAATAATGTGAGTTTTCGGGTGAATATTCTCGACGCAAAACGCGAGCAGGGCCCGCACCCGTTTGTCCTGAGTTTTCAATCAACAGGACGGGGGCCGAACGAAAGCAGTCTCCCCTTCCGGAACTCCGGCTACGCGATCAACAACGAATTGCAGTCCTACGCGTTGGAATGGAACACACGGAGCGAGCGATACGCAAACAGACTGTTTGTCAGCTACAACCGGTTCCGCGACTTCCGCGAACCGTTCAGCGAGGATTTCCCCACCATCGAGATTGGAGAAAACGGCATTACGTACACAACCATTGGACATGAGCCGTTCTCCATCCACAATATTCTGAACTCCGATGTCTGGCAATTTACAAACAACTTCAACTATTTTACCGGCGATCACGTGCTGACCGTGGGCGCAAACTACGAGACATTCACTTTCTTCAATTCATTTAATCTCTTCCGACACGGCCTGTTCGGCCTCCCGTTTGCACCGACAACATTCTTTTCTCTTGCTGATTTTCTTAACCGAACAGCCCTGCCGCCAAGTGATCCGAATTTCCCAGACTTCCGGGGAATGATTACGCCAAGCTCGAGCCCGTTCAAAGGAGAGGACATTAAGGTCGGACAATTTTCTGTCTATGCTCAGGATGAATATCTTGCCTCCGAGCGACTGAATCTTACGTTCGGCCTCAGAGTGGATTTCCCGATCTACTTTACAGAGCCCGTGGCTAACCCCTATTCGACAGGTTTGCTCAATGCCGACGGTGTCGCCGGAACAATTGATCAAAGCAAGCTCCCGGGGTCCGATCCTTTGTTCTCTCCCCGGTTTGGTTTTAACTACGACCTGACAGGCGACCGGTCAAGTCAACTGCGCGGTGGTACCGGGATTTTCACGGGACGATTGCCCTTTGTCTGGATCGGCAATGTGATATCGAACCCGGGATCGAATCCGAACCTGCCGGCACACCTTCGCTCATTCGATGTGAACGCGGTTGAATCCGACTTCAAGTGGCCCCAGGTCTGGAACACCAACCTCGCCATCGATCACCGCCTCCCATGGGATGTCCTTGGCACTCTTGAAATTCTTTATGGGAAAGACTTAAACGCTGTTGTTGTTCGAAATGCCGACCTTCGCAAGCCGGTTCGATTCCTGGCCGACGGAAGGCCTTACTACGGTGGATTCGGCGCCAATGAGAATAACGCTGTATTTCCAGGCGACGGAGGAATCTATGTCCTTGGAAACACAAGCGAGGGATACCACTTGAACATCACGGCCCAGCTGCGAAAACAATTCACGTCCGGCCTCTCGACAAGCATCAGCTATACTTACTTGATGGCAAAGAGTCAGCTGAAGTCGACAGAGATCGCAAGCGTCTTGTGGGCGGAGAATCCCGTACAAGGGGATCCTAATAGTCCTGAGCTGAGTTATTCCGAATTTGGCAATCGTCACCGGATTACCGGAGTCGCCACGTACCGGCACCAGTGGTCGGAAACCATGGTTACGAGCATCGGAATTTTTGGTGAAATTGCCGAGGGGAGCAGATTTGCAGGTGCCGGCGGGAACCGTTATTCATTCGTGTACTCCGGGGATGTCAACGGGGATGGAAACGCCGGTAACGACCTGATCTATATTCCCCGGAATCAAACGGATGCAAGGCTTGTACCCGGTCCCACAGGAACAGTTGCTGAACAATGGGCGGCACTGAATGCGTTCATCGAACAGGATGACTACCTAAGCGCCAACCGGGGCAAGGTTGCTGAACGATTCGGAGCGGTCAATCCGTGGTTCCTCAACGTCGATTTGAAAGTGCTCCACGACATTTCATTCTTCCTTGGACCACAGAGACATACGTTCCAACTCAGCTTCGATGTTCTCAATCTGCCTAACTTGCTCAATTCCGACTGGGGAATCCGCAAGAGCGCTTCACCGGCGGCAACATCTCCCTTAACGCTCGTGGGATTTGATGGTAACGGTAACCCCCAATTCAATTTTACAGGACCGAAGAAAACCTATTCCTCCGATCCCGGACTCCTGTCCCGGTGGCAGGCTCAATTCGGAATTCGGTACATCTTCAACTAAAATAATATTGCCTTCCCAATGCCCGGCCAAAAAAACCGGGCATTTTTGTTTTTTTATTCAGCGAACGATCCATGATTTTTCAGAACTTTCCCGGGTTTCCCTGCGTTTATCCATTTAATATGAAAAAGACTCTGGCTGCCTTCGCTGTATCGGTATGTCTTGTTTCTGACGCCTATTCCCAAGACCCAGAGGGGAATGCATACCGGCTTTCCGTATGGCAGCCCCTTCAGGCAATTCCCAGGAGAACGCTCTATAACGA
>JACQPU010000174.1 GCA_016207365.1 Ignavibacteriales bacterium
CTGAAGTTGATTTCCGAAATCACGGGATCCAGAATATCGGCCGGCAGTTCCGGACGCGTTGAGTTAACCTCGTCCCGGACGCGTCT
Organism: Ignavibacteriales bacterium; assembly: GCA_016207365.1. Taxonomy (GTDB): domain Bacteria; phylum Bacteroidota; class Ignavibacteria; order UBA10030; family UBA10030; genus JACQPU01. Next base: position 87 of record JACQPU010000174.1, read on the forward strand.
GAGCGCTTCATCCATATCAATGCCGGTATTGAACTCCACGCGGATGGTGGAAAGTCCTTCTTTGGACACCGAAGTAATCTGCTTGATGTCCTTAAGGGATTTCAGAGCACGCTCAAGCGGTTGGGTCACAAGCCCCTCGATATCGGCGGCGCTGACGCCGATGTATGGCGTTGATACGATGACGAGAGGAATTGTAATGTCGGGGGCGGCTTCCCGGGGCATTGTTGAATACGTGCTGAACCCTATCAGAACGATGAGGGAAACAAGTATATAGACCGCGACCCTGTTATCGACTGCAATGTTCCAGATTTTCATACAGAAGCCTTTTTTCTCAATATGTGCGGTTATCCGGCAATTGCGACCGGTTGACCGTCGACCAAACGCTGGAAACCGGAAACGATGAGCTTGTCACCCGGCTTCAGACCTTCAACGACTTCGACCAGCGAACCGTGACGGGCTCCAATGCGGACAAGCCGCTGGTGTGCCACGCCGTTGTTTTCAACAAACACAACGACGGTCCCACGGTCCACGAGTAGAAGAACGCGTTCATCAACCAGGATTGCCCGGGCGGTGTCCGAGCGGATAATGTTCACGCGGGCAATCATTTCGGGTTTGAGCTTCTTGCCGGGGTTCGGAATAAGAATTTCCACCGGGATAGTGCGATTGCTGGCAGAAACCGCGGCCCCGACATAGCTGATTCGGCCCTCGATCGTGTCACCAGGGAATGCGTCGGGCATGATTGTTGCCGGCATTCCCACCGCAAGACCCCCGGCGAGTCTTTCGGAGATTTCCGCGAAGATCTTGACGGCTCTGGCATCAACAATGTGTGCAACGGGAACGCCGGAGGGGGTGTACTCACTCTGGTCAACAAAGCGATCGTTCAGCACGCCGTCGATGGGACTGCGCAGCCGGGTTCGCTCGAGTCTGGCCTTTGCGAGATCGGCCTGAGCCTTTGCTGCGTCGCGGGTGTACTCAAGATTGCGGAACTGCAACTCGCTGATTCCCTTTTGGAGGTACACCTCCCTTTGCTTTTCGACGTTGAGCTCGGCGAGCTTGTACTGGGCGAGTGCCGCCTTGTAGCCGGCTTCAAGCACTTCGTCCTTCAGCAAGGCGATGATCTGTCCTGCATGGATGGGATCACCCTTTGCCACGAGCCATTCTTTGATTACGCCACCCTCTTCGGGGCTGAGCATGACATCATCGCGGCCCTTGACAATACCCGTTGCTCGCACTGCGTCGGTGAAAGGGGACAAATGGACTTCCTCAACCTGGACGCTTATCGCCAGTACAGGTTCGGGTGATTCACCGGTGTTCCCGGGACGGGCATCAGACTGGCCGCAGGAGATCAGCACAAGAGCCGAGGCAGAAACGGCCAGAACGATGAGGAGAAATTGCGTGGTTTTCATGGGTATCCTTGTCTTCGAATGTGCCATAATTGTTTCTCACTCTTCACTGTTTACTATTCACTACTCACTGTTTTTCCGGCATTCTGCCAAGAATCTGGTCGAGTGCGGCAGATGCAACGAGATAGTCATAAATGGCTTGAATCCTGTTTACGTTTGCCTGTGTGAGAGCAAGCTGCGCGTCATTGACTTCCAGCTGAGTTCCGGATCCGCTCACAAACCGTGTAGTTGCAAGCCGGTATCCGCGCGTGGCCTGCTCCACGGTCTTTTCCTGGGCATCGATCCTTTGTTGTGCCTGACGCAATTGCAAAACCAGCGAGTGAACCGCCGTGCGGAGGTCCGTTTCGGTCCGCGCAAGCTGTTCCTCGGATTTTCGGACCTCAATGACGGCCTGATCGACCTTGGCGTTGGTCTGAAGTCCCTGGAAGATATTGAAGGAGAGACTGAAACCAACCTGCGCGCTCCGAAAGAAATCGTTGGTGGAGATCGCAAACGTGTTCTTTGCAGCCTGGTACTGAAGCGTCCCGAACGCCGAGAGGATGGGCAGGTAATTCGACCGCTCCGCGCTGACAAAGGCCTCGTTGACCTCGATTTGGAGCTTCAGAGCCTGAAGCCCTGGGTTGTCTCGCAGAGCCAGTTCGGTCGCCGAAAGAAGGATTTCCTCAGGTACACGACGATGCTCAAGCGATCCATCGACATCAATTGTTTCCGAGACGCCGATTCCCATTGCGGTCCTGAGAACATCGAGGGAAAGGGCGTAATTATTCTCCGCGCGAATGACCTCGGGCCGGAGATTTTCAACGCCGACCTCAGCGCGGAGTTGATCATATTCCGAAACCAGACCCTGCGTCGTCATCGTGCGAACATTCCGGAGATTCTCCTCCGCGTTCTGCAGGTTTGCCCGCATGAGGGTCCTGACCTCCCCGGCAAGGAGTACTGAATAGAAAGCCTTGCGGACGTTGGCTACCGTTTCCAGCTCTTTTTGACGGTACAGCTGGTGGGAAACATCGGCATAAACATGAGCTGCTCCTACGCCCACGATCACGGTTGAATTGAAGATTGTCTGACGGGCGGAAAGCGTGACGTCGAAAGCATGCTCCGTGCCGATCTGAACGGCGACAGTTCTGTTGCTGCCTGGATCTGCAAAGTCGGGCAGGAAGAACACGGGACGCTCGAGAGCCCGGGTGTAACGGCCGGCGAGGTCGAGCGATGGAAGCGCATAGCCCCATGCTTCGCGGACCCGTGCTTCTGCACGGTCTACCTCGAGTCGCGCCGACTTCAGATCACGGTTGTTTTGGAGTCCGATGGCAACGGCCTGTTCCAGCGTGACCAACCGGGCTGCCTGTTGGCTCTGGAGCGGATATGAAAGCGTGAAGAAAGCGAGAAGAATGATGATAATCTTTTGCATTCGAAAAAATCCTGTTCTCTTTGGTCACGGCGTTTGTGTCTGGACTTCGCTCAGCAAGGATGCATACGATGTGTACGCGTCTTTCGTCATCATGGATTCAAGGAAGAGGGCATTCGAGCGAAAGTACACCTGAACAAGATCGACATTGAGCTGTTCCTTCCATCGCTCACACTCGTTGTCGATGCGGATGAGGATGGAGTTCGCGCTCGACCAGAGAATGACGGCCGCTTCGATCGGATTGATGTCCTTGCGGAAGGTCCCTTCTTCAATTCCGCGCTGGAAGAGATCGATGACGAGCTTCCAGGTTTTGTTCGTTTGTGCGTTGCAGGCCTCCATCATGTCGGGCGATACCTGCTTGTGAAGTGTGGGGGATTGCAGGAAGTAGAACATGTGAAAGAAGTTCCGGTGCTTCTCAAAGAATTCGTAGTAAGATTTGCCAAGGTTCCACATTGCTTCAACCGGTGAGCCGCTCGACCCAATGACATCGACACACATCTCATGCAGAAGATCGAATCCGCGAACCATCACTGCGAGATACAAGTCTTCTTTGCTCCCATAGTACAGGTACAGCGTGCCTTTGCTGAGCTCGGCTTTTTCGGCAATCTCATCCATCGTTGAATTCTGCAGACCCCTCTCGAAAAAGACAGCCTGCGCGGCATTCAGTATCTCCTCCCGTCGCTGCTCTTTTTCCCTCTCTTTTCTCTCATGAATTCCCATATTTTACCTCTTATTATGACCGCCAGTCAGTTATTACGCATAAGTATACCAAATAGTTTCACGTTGAGCAAATATTTTTTTTGTGCGCAATGGCCCACAAATTCTATGAGACTGTATAGAACAATGGTCGCTCGAAGGGGCGTGTTACAGTTAAGCCTGGGGAGGCGTTGTCTTAAGAGTGGAGATTGGTGGTGAGTGAATGTGACTAAGCCGATAGATCTTCAAGAAACTGGTGTTATGAAGGCGGAGTGAGTCGGGCGTTCGTGCGACTCGTTGTCAAGAATGAATGCTTGACGGAGCGGAAGAGTGTTTATTTTGCGAGTCCGATTTTTCTCGGAAGCGAATCGCAAAAAACCACAGAGAAGAATAAGGAATTTCGCTGGAGATTTTTTCCCTTGCGCGGAAGGGATTAGTATTGTATAATTGATTTGTCCTACCTGGGTCCCCCCACCAGGTAC
>JACQPU010000176.1 GCA_016207365.1 Ignavibacteriales bacterium
AGGAAGACAAGGGCAGATACGACAAGGACGGCTTTTTTGCGGGTCCACTGCTTCTGATCAACGAGAAACGCCACCGGAACCTCAAGAAGAGAAACGGTGGAGGTAAGGGCAGCAATTGCGAGAAGTATAAAAAAGAGAAGTCCCAGGAACACTCCGCCCGGCATTGTAGCAAAGACCCTTGGGAGAACTTCAAATACGAGCGAAGGACCCTGGGTCGGTTCAACGGCCACAGCGAAAAGCGCCGGAAAGATCATCAGCCCCGCAAGAAATGCGATCAAGGTATCTGAGAGGGCTACCGCTGCGGCACTTACCGGGATGTTTTCCTTTTTTGAAATGTAGCTTCCGTAGGTGATCATGGTGCCCATCCCCAGGCTCAAAGAGAAGAAAGCCTGGCCGAGTGCGGCGAGGAAGGTCGAACCTTTGATCTTACTGAAGTCGGGACTCAGGTAGAATTCCACGCCTTTCATGGCTCCGTCGAGAGTAAGGTTGTAAATGATGAGGAGCGTAAGGATCACGAACAAGGCTGGCATAAGAAGTTTCGACCAACGTTCGATCCCGCGTTCCACACCGCCGAGAACCACATACATGGTAAGAAGGAGAAAAGCTGCAAAATATCCGAGCTCCTCGAAAGGATTGGCGACGAACTGCCCGAAGCTCTCGGAGGACGGAATAATGGTGCGGACAATATAACCAAGGGTCCATCCCGCCACAACGAGATAGAAGGAAAGGATCCCGGCTCCTGTGATGACTCCCAGATACCCCACGAGCGGCCATGCCCTTGATTTGCTGAGTTTCTTGAACGCGCCGACGGGATTGAGCGTTGTATGCCGGCCAAGGGAGAGCTCTGCCAGGAGGATCGGGATCCCGATCAAAAGAACGCATCCGAGATAAAGCAGGACAAATGCCGCACCACCGTTTTGTCCGGTAACGTAAGGATACCGCCAGATATTGCCGAGGCCGATGGCCGATCCGGCCGCAGCAAGGATGAAACCGATCCGCGATCCCCACGTTCCCCGCCCGTTGTGCTCCATCGAGTGCTTCCTCCGTTCGAAAGTTGACGGCTATGATAGTGAATCAGGACGTGAGAATCAATGAAAAGTTGACAAGCAGGAAAGGCAATTCTATATTTTGGAAGAAGGTCCACGCGTGCAGATATGACCAGACGGCTTATCGCAAAAAAAAGACCCTCTGACATTCGAAAAGAACACTTAAGCGAACCTGCTTTGAACGGTGACTCACGCAGGCTCGTTGAGGAGGGAATCCGTCTCTTTAACAACGGGAAGTACTGGGCAGCTCACGAAGTTTGGGAAGAGGTTTGGAGGGGATGTGAGGACGACAGCAGGATCTTCTTTCAGGGGATTATTCAGGCCGCGGCGGGGTACCACCTGCTTTTCGAGAGTCCGCGGCTTAAGGGGGCACAGCGAAACTTTGCCAAAGCCCTGGAGAAACTCGATCTGTTTTCCCCGGACTTCCTCGGCATGAACGTCGAAGCGATGCGCGGAAATGTCCGAACAACTCTGGCAATGCTCGAGTCCGTTGGTCCAAAGGACGAGATGCCGCATTGTAGCCCTCCGACAATTCGTAAATCTCGAAGGAGGTCCTTCCCCGATCAGTAGACCGCGTGGACGCCGTACTCGGCTGCAGCCCAGAGTGTCAGAATCGTCGTCAGTCCGGCAATAGCCCTCTTCTCATCTTCCTTCCGCACCACCAATCCATAGGTGTCCGCTACAAAATGCATGTTGTTCAGAATCTTTCCGGCCGCTTTCCGGTCGATTGCGCCATGCCAGTGGTCGAGCTGCTCGAGAATCATTTGCTCGTGTCGGCGGAGAAACTCGCCAAGTGAGATGACCTGCTCACTCAGTGGGGTCCTTGGCGTGCAGACCGTAAGCAGATCTGCGACGTAGTCGTCCCATGCCCGCGACAGTCGCCGATTCTCACGGCGGCGGAGGTATTTTGCCCTTGCGATCGAGAATTTTGCTTTCGTCTGAACCCGAAACCGCGGAACGATCGGGTGGAAATCATAAATCGTTTCGACGTGCCGTCGGTCGTGCTCGTCTCTTTCGTGATAAACCCAGTTGCCGCGGAGCTGCGGCCAGCTGAGAATCGTCAGTACGGCCTTGTCCTTGCTATCGAGCAGGATGAATTTCCCTGCTTCCGCCTTTACGACCGTCACCCAGTGCTCCCATTCATAGACGCACAGAAGTGAAGGAATCCCCCTTCGGAGATAGCTCATCAGTTCGCGCCGCGCCCGTTCCGGATCGTGCCTCCGGATCATCAGAAGTTTGCAATCGAAGTGCCTGGCAGCCTTGCCCAGGCCGATTTCATCCGTGCCACTCCACCAGTGCGTGCCGGCTTTTTTCGCAATGACCTTTTCTTCGGCCGAAATGCCCAGGGCAACCAGAGCATGCTTAAGGGCAAACGGACCGCATTGCCATTGATTCGGTTGTGGATAGAGTCCCATCGGATTTCAGTGATCGAACAGCGGCAAAAACTACCCAATCTTTGGGGGAATAGCAACCAGATGACCTTGCCTCTGGGAAAAATCTTCCTATTTTCTATCTACCCTCGTGCAGAACCACATGGCCAAGAATCCCGTGTCCGTTGCCGTCGTGTTCAACCACGTTGGTGAGGATGAATACGAAAAGCTTAAGGAAGTCGATCCCAAGTCCCTGGCTTTCAAGCCGGAGTATGATATCCACGTTGCAACGGTTCTGGAGGAGTATGAGGAGATTGTCAAGGCCCTGCAAAAGGAGGGCTATGTTGTTTCCCTCCTGAACATCGAAGACAGCCTGGATCGTCTTCTTGAGCTTCTGAACAATCCCCCAGATGTCGTTTTCAATCTCGTGGAATACTTCCGGGACGATCCTAAGCTGGAGCACATGGTGGCAGGATTGTACGAACTGTTCCGAGTTCCCTATACCGGTGCCCCGCCTTTCGGCCTTGCATTGTGCCAACGAAAGGGACTTACAAAGCAACTTCTCCTCGAGAACGGCGTCCCGACGCCGCGGTTTCATCTGCTCTTCAAGCCACATCTGAAAACCCGTCACGGCCTGCATTATCCCCTCATCGTCAAGCCCGCCAGGGAAGACGCAAGCATGGGCGTGGAGAAATCGTCTGTGGTCTATAACCAGGGACAGCTATTCGAGCGGATTGAATACTCATTCAGAGAATTCAACCCGCCAATCCTGGTCGAGGAGTTCATCGTAGGCCGGGAGCTGCACATCGCCGTTCTTGGAAACGATCCCCCCCAGGTCCTGCCAATTCTGGAGTATGATTTTTCCAACTTACCGGATGAAATCCCCCCAATGATCACGTACGCCGCAAAATGGGAACCGCTGAAAGAGGAATTCCACCGCGTGCACACGATCTGTCCGGCAAAATTGCCCAAGAGAGTGGAGGAGAAGATTCGCGAGCGCGCGTTCAAGGCGTATGCTTTGACCAATTGCCGCGACTATGCGCGCATCGATATGCGGCTTTCAAAGGATAACAAGGTCTATGTGCTTGAGGTTAATCCCAATCCGGATCTCACCGAGGGCGTTTCGTTCATGGAATCCGCGGAGAAAGCCGGGCTATCGTTTTCTGAGACCCTGAAGCGAATTGTGGAGATGGCACGTGCACGGAACCCCCGCGCACAAGTATCTGGCTGATTCTGGCTGCATCACGCTGTGATGGTTCGCGCACGCAGCCTCCCCCTTCGGGAAACCGAAAACTGCAAACGACAAAATGAAATCAAATTCTGATCCGTAATGGTGGCGGCCCACTTTTCCGGACGCTTCGCAGATACTTCCTTCTCTGATGCTTCCGCTCCTTTCCTTCCTTCAAAACTTTCCTTACCTTCGGCTATGACCACGCCCCTCATGCGTCAATACCGCCAGGTGAAAGCAAGATATCCGGATACGATTCTCCTCTTCCGGATGGGCGACTTCTACGAGACGTTCGAAGAAGACGCAAAGACTGCTTCAAAGGTTCTCGGAATCACGCTGACAAAGCGAGGGAACGGAGCCGCTGGTGAAGTTCCACTTGCCGGATTTCCGCACCATGCCCTCGAGACGTACCTTCCGAAACTCCTCAAAGCAGGTCACCGCGTTGCCGTGTGCGAGCAGCTGGAGGATCCCCGGTTCGCCAAGGGCATTGTGAAACGCGATGTGATCGAGGTCGTGACGCCAGGAATTGCCTTCTCAGAAAAAGTCCTGGATGGGCGCCAAAACAATTTTCTAGCCTGCATCGCGCTCGGGTCTGCCGTGGCCGCTGCCGACGACAACGCGGGCCTGGCTTTCGTCGATGCCTCCACGGGCGAGTTTAGCGCGGGTGAACTTCCCCTCAAAACGCTGGCTGAGCACATTGCGAACCTGCGACCATCGGAACTCCTTGTTCAAAAACGCGACCGCTCAACAATTGAGAGCATTCTCAAAGGATCCTTTTCCGGCCTCGTAACTGCCATGGATGACTGGATTTTCCACGCGGGCTACGGTTATGATC
>JACQPU010000172.1 GCA_016207365.1 Ignavibacteriales bacterium
CAATCAGGACGAGCATATGGGTGCTTGTTCCGTTCAATCCCCACAAGCGCAGATGGCGACGAGTTGGCTCGTTATCTTCGACGGTACCGAGCCATTCACCGAAACGCTTCTGGTAATGCGAGTATCTTGAAGAGATTCGACCTGTAAGTCCGTCGCTGGTCAACAGTGAGGCGGACCGGCGAGTATCCTTTGGTGGCCCTGTAAATTCCCGCGTTGGCAGAGAGCCCAGATATTCCGTTCGGAACAGATCGTACATCATTGCCTGGAGGGCGTAGCTCATTCCTGCTGCCCCTACAATCCCCCACCACGCAGTGTCACTAACGAGGGGATTTCCTCTGAAACCGATTCCAGCGAACACTGCAATGCCGACCGCGTAATCGATTATTCCATCAACAATTCTCCCTGCGGAGGAGGTGGAATGCTGGAGACGTGCGAGTTGACCATCAGCGCAATCCAGTACAGTCGACAACCAAAGCAGGAACACAGCAAGAACAAGTCCCGACTCTGCCGACACGCCGAGGAGAATACCCCCGCCGACACCGGCGATCATTGAGAGAATTGTGATATGAAGGGGGCGGACAGTAGATGATCGCAAAGCATTCGCAATGACAAAACCAAAAGGGCGAAAGAGGAGGAGGTCCGCCATTTCTTCCGCTGCATGCGCCTTGAGCGAAGAACGATATTCATGTCTCAACCGCTTGATTCGCTCTTTCATGCCGCGGCCACCTTTCTTCGTGTCAGGGCAGCAGACAACGTCCCAATGACGAGATCGTTTTCCTGGGGCGTGCCGATGGAGATTCGCATGTGGTGTTTCAACCTGATGTCATCATCGTCAAAGAACTTGACGACAATGTTGTTCTGACTCAGTGCCTGTCTGATTATTCCACCCAAGTCCGGATCAAAGGCCACAAGCACAAAACTTGCATCCGATTCGTACACCTTCATACCCGGCAGGGCACCAAGGCTCTCGTAGTATTTATGCTTTTGCTGTTCGATCATCAGGCGCAACTCTTGGTAATACCGCCTTGCGTTAAGGGCCGTCAGGGCAAGGGCTTCCGAGATCCGGTTGTAGCCCAGGTATTTCTTGCTGAAGCGGATCAACCTGGAAGCTCCCTTGCCTGCAAAGGCATAACCAATCCTTGCACCGGCCAAGCCGTAGAGTTTTGAGAAGGTGCGGAGAACAACGAGGTTGGGAAATTCTTCAAGCAAATACGTTAGGGATAGTTCATTGCCGGATGAGAATCCGTAGTAAGCCTGATCGAGGACAACGATTGATTGTCTGGTCTCCGCAAGTACCGTGTGAAGGTCGTCAGCCATAATGGAATTTCCGGTTGGATTGTTCGGTGAGCTGATCAGGAGGACGGATGGTTTCCACCTGTGACAGGCGCTGAGGATCAAGTCAGCGTTGAACGAGAATCGGCGCCTTTCTTTCAGGAGCCGAAAGCAGTGCGTTTTCGCGGCAACCTCGGAGGCAACCGAATCGTAATACCACCAGGAGAGTTCCGGTTTGAGGAGAACCGTTCCCGGACCGAGGTAGCAGTGGATACACTGCTTGATGAGATCCTCGCTTCCATAGCCGAGGAGAACGCGTTCCTCCGGCAGATTATTCAACTCGGCCAGCCGCTGTGAGAGCATGCTCTTGATTCCTTTTGAGTAGTCGCGTGTGTAGTAGCTGAGCTCATCCTGTGTGATATTCCGGAGAACCTCGAGGCATTCCGGCGCCGGGCCTGACGTTATTTCATTGCGATCGAGGTAGATTTTTGGGGTATGTGTTTTCATGACAAGCTCCTGGAAATTGATTTGAATTCACCTGCCTACGGAAGAAAAAGGGCTTTGCCTGCGTAGGCGGCCGCAACAAGCAAGAGTATGCCTGCGCAACGTGTTGTTGCATGCACAAACGCTTTCCCCTTGTTCTGACTGAGTTTTCGAAATGCCGCTTTTAGAGATATGAGCCACAGGAGCGTACCTGCCCCAGCGCCCAGCGCAAAAAGATGACCTGGAATTATTTCATCGCTCAGTGCGCCTCTGGAGCGAAGGAGACCTGCGATGATGAAGTATGACGCAGCCAGGGTCGGCGTTGTCAGGGGGAGGAGGAGGCCAATCACAAATGAACCGGTGGTCGAGAATTTTCCCCGTTGCTCTTGGGCAGGAATGATTTTGAAAAACGCATACCGAACACCAAGGCCAAGCAGAATGAGGAATCCGACCGTGTTGATTATTCCAAGGACGGACACAGAGATGACTGTTGTGCCAACGACGGCCGCGGAGGCATATGCAACGTCACAGATGGCAACACCGCAGATAAACGGCATCGTCTGGCGGCGGCCGGTGTCCACGGTCTGAGCGATCCGAGTCGCGGTCACGGGCCCCGGAGGGATCGAGACAACGAAACCGGCCAGCACGCCAAGTATCAAAGGAGCAACCAAGTGCAATATTCCTTCCGAGTACGGTTCATCCTCTTTTCTCTCTCCATAACCTACGAGAGCGCACCGCTCTTTTCCATGACACGGTTATGCGTTTTTTTGCAGCCGGGGGTGGAAAACGAGTGACAGCACTGACACGATTATGTCATGGGGATCAATTGAGTTCTTCGGTGGAAAGGCGTAGATTTTTTGCGCGACGCGTCAACCGGCGCGTGAAATGCCCGAAGGAGAGCGTAGCGCACGGCAGGAGCGGTTGCTTTTTCTTCGGCGATGTGGGATATTGTCTTCGCGGAGGGTTCATGTCAGGCATTGCGGAAATAGCAAGAAAGTACGATACCGACAAGGCTGTCCAGACGGGGTATTTGGTCAATTATGACACGCTCTTCGGGCATCTCAGGGAAAAGGACATCCGTCTCCTGGAGCTCGGCATCAACAAAGGCGGATCGATGTACATGTGGCGGGATTATTTTCCGCGTGGTGTGATTGTCGGGTTGGATCTTCGACCAGTCGATCTCCGGGACCCAACGGGACGCATCAGGACGTATGTGGGCGGACAGGATGACATTGGCCTTCTCGCGGCAATCGCCCGCGAGAATACACCGGATGGATTTGACATTATTATTGACGACTGTGCACACATCGGCGTTCTGGCAAGGACGAGTTTTTGGTATTTGTTTGAGAATCATTTGAACAGCGGAGGAATCTATCTGCTTGAAGACTGGGGTACGGGTTACTGGGATTCCTGGGCCGATGGAGCGGCTTACCGAGGTCCTTCACGCACCTCCACTCCTCTTCGCTTTCGCGCAGCAAGGGCTATTGGGCATCTCCAGAGAGCGTTTTCGCCGGGCAGGCCTTTCCTCTCACGCCTAAAAGCGCGTCTTCTCAAATCACAGTTCAAAAGTCATGACATCGGTATGGTAGGATTTGTGAAGGAACTGGTCGATGAAATGGGAATGGAAGACATTACACATCAGGATCATGGAATCTGGTCTCCGCGACAATCCAGATTTCGGGAATTGAGGATCCTGCCGGGGCATGTGGTGGTTGTAAAGGACTGAGGAAACACTTGGCGTGAAGAATAAAGACTGAAGGGTGAAGAGTGAATTGTCGCCGACGTTGAACCTGGTCAACGCATTTCACCATTTAACTCATTTAACTAATTTCCGTCTATGTGCCGTAACATAAGAAACCTAAGACAGCCCGGACGGCGGGTGCCGTCGCATCATGAGCTTGAGGATGCCGCTCTTCAGTTTGTCCGGAAAATCAGCGGATACAGGAAACCCTCGAGGGCAAATCAGGAGGCGTTCGACCTGGCTGTACGTCAGATTGCAGAGGCCGGGAGGCAATTGTTCCGGTCACTCCGCATTCACAACAGCCGTAAAGCGGCGTAGATTCTTTAGGGCTATTGATGGATTGCGGGGAGAAAATGTTGTTTGGAATAGTGGCATGATGGAATAGCATGCCACGAGAGGCAATCATTCTAACTCCTGATGGAGACCAAAAGACCAACCGGAGTTCTGATTATCATTCCAGCCCTTCTCGCCGCACACGTGTTTGGCGCGATTGCTCTTTTGACACGCTGGCGCGAGATTCAAACAAACCATCCGCGGCTCACCGATGATGTGTTTCCGCTGGCAGCCTTCCTCATTTTTTTCTCCATGACAGGCCTGATCGCAACATGGTACTGGAAACGCTGGGGCCCTGTGTGTGTCACTGCTGCCTATGTCCTGGTACTTCTTTTTGATGCCTATTTTGGAATCTACCACCATATGTATGTTGCCACTGGAGCTATAATGCTCTATTGGACTGTCGTTTGGCCCATACGCAAGCAACTCCGATAAAGCAAGGATGCCATCCTGTTTCAACAAAGTCCGCCTTCTCTTGGTCCTTTGTGCATTTTTCGCCTCCATTACCACAGGTCAACAGCAGGATCCGGATGTTCTCGCTGAAGGTGAGCGTTATCTGATGAGCGGTCAGTACGAATCTGCGATCAGATTTCTTTCAAATCACCTTACGACACATTCACGAAACAGCAGAGCGTTACGCATGCTGGCTCAGGCTTATTACTGGTCAGGAAATACCCGGGCTGCAAGGCAGAGATATGAAGAGGCTCTTCGGGTTTTTCCTGACGATCTGGAAGTACGGATTGAGGCCGGCCGATTCTTCCTTGAAACCGGCGATACAAGACGCTCAGAGGAGATTCTTCAGCCAATTGAACCGTCCCGCAACGCTGATGTCTTTTCTCTCCTCGGCACTGCCAAGTACTGGGACGGCGACTGGGATGGTGCAAAGCATTTCTTTGAGCGTTCTCTTGCTGTTGAGCCGGGCCACAACGATTCACGCAGGCAACTGAACGAAATCCTCGCCGCGACTCCATCCCGGCTCGCCCTCATTCCGGAATTTCAATCCGATAACCAGACGATACGCCGCGCAGGCGGCATTGCACGGTACCACATACATATCAGCCCCCTCTCACCGCTGACAGTTGAGGGAGGATTGTCGAGGGCTACCATCAGTGATACTGTGTGGACCTTTGCGCATGGAATGATCTCGTTTCGCTATACTCTCCCTGGGGCTCATCTTGGCATCGATGCGGCTGCGGGGACTGTGCAGATCAGCTCGCGCAGTAATCCTGAATGGACATACCGCATCGGGCTCGTTCTCCGTTTGCCGGAATCAACAACTCTCAGCGGTCATTTTGAGCGGCGGCCGTATTTTGAAACGATTCCCAGCTTTTCCATTCCCGTGAGTCTGATATCCTGGTCTATCCTCCTCGATCGTCCCGAATCTGACGCCTGGATCGGACAAGCTTCAATCCAGAGCCTGCGATACTTCGACGGAAACACAGGAACGAATCTCTCAGCATGGATTCTTTTTCCTGTTGGCGGCGGGAAACAGTCGGCAGTGAGGTTGGGGTATGGATTTTCATACCAGAACACGCGAGAGACCCGGTTTGGAACGACTTTCGGTCAATCGACCGGCATGTATATTCCATACTATACGCCTCTCAGCGTCATTTCGCACAGTATTATTTGTGCCATCACCATTCCCGCATCAGACCAACTGCGCTTCTCCTCAAATGGATCATATGGGTTGATTGCATCTGAGGAGATCACCCAACCAACCACAGAAAGTGGCCCGATGGGGCCCGGACCGCCTCGGTCTTCAGAATCGACTGCGGAGAGGTCATTTCACCCGTGGCAGGCGCGGATAGCACTCGATTATCATCCGCCATCCTCTCCAGTGCGGCTCACGCTTGAAGGTACACGATTCGCGACGGCTTACTATCAGGTCAGTTTCGCGCGGCTGACGGCATCGTACGCGTTTCCCGCTCAACTTCATTAGCATGAATTCCAGCAACCGGGATTCGCGATTCGATCTGTGGTCAACCCGCGAAGCGGCCAACGTTTCGTTCCCCTACCTGCTGTTTGTTTTCGCCCTCGTTTCCGCGGGCCTTCTGGCCGTCATCAGGCTGGCCGATTGGTGGTTCAGAACCGAGCACGTGGCTGATACCGGCTTCTTTGTACTGCTTTCCCTGGCCTTCTGGTACGGCATCGGAAGGATTCTCGTCGGTTGGTTCAATTACCTTGGCATTAGGAAGCCGCAGAAGCGAGACGCACCTCCGGGAGTGCGAGTAGCGATTTTCACGACCAGCTCTCCGGGGGAGCCTCTGGCCATGTTCGAGAAGACACTCGCGGCTTGCAGAAAGATCAGATACCCGCACACAACGTATCTCCTTGACGACACTAAAGATCCGCGATTTCGCGAAGTAGCCGAGCGGCATGGCGCTGTATGGCTGGAGCTTGTGGGCATCCCGGGCGCAAAAGCGGGAAAAATCAACAAAGCTCTTTCGATGACAACGGAAGACTTTATCCTTGTGCTTGACCCGGACCACATACCGTTCCCCGATTTTCTGGATCACGTTCTTGGACACTTTGCCGATGAGCGAACAGGCTTTGTGCAGGTATGTCAGGCATACTACAATCAGTCGCGTTCATTTGTGGCCTGTGGAGCTGCCGAACAGACATATGGATTCTATGGTCCGATTCTCATGGGGATGTTTGGGCATCACAGCAGTCTTGCCATCGGCGCGAACTGCACGTTTCGTCGAACTGCGCTCGAGTCCATTGGCGGGCACGGAATCGGCCTAGCCGAGGACATGGTCACCGCAATCCGTCTCCATGCCGCTGGTTGGCATTCGGTGTACATTCCGATCGTTGTCAGTCGCGGACTGGTACCGGAAGATCTCGGCTCATTTTTCAAGCAGCAATTGAAATGGTCCCGCGGAGTATATGAGATCCTTTTTTCCGAGTTGCCCGTCGTGTGGCGCTCGCTGCGATGGCGTCAGCGCCTGTCGTATTTTCTGCTCGGGACTTACTATCTCTGTGGTGTCACAACGTTCATCTATCTTCTCATTCCCTACTGCTATCTTTGGTTCGGGTTTCAACCCGCGTCCATGCCCTTTGCGCAATTCCTGACAATGGTCGGACCTGTCGGACTGACGGGGATTATTCTCTACCTTGCCGTCCAGCGTTCGCTCTGCCACCCTGAATTGGAGCGCGGCCTTCACTGGCGAAGCCTGATGCTCAAGATCGGATGCTGGCCCATTTATTTCCTGGGAACGATCCTCTCCATCACCCGCACGAATATTCCTTATATTCCAACATCCAAGGAAGCGAAGCGCGGGGAGTTCTTTCGCCTCGCGTGGCCTCATCTTGCCGTGTGCCTCACGTATTGTATTACCGTAGGAAAGGTCGCATATGAACGGATATTTATCGTGCCGGAGGAGATTCTTGTGCTCAGTACGGAAGTGGTGTGGGGAATGGTGGCGTTTGCAACCATGACTATCGTGTTTTCTCTTGGAATTTTGTATGCCGCATGGAAGGCGCGGGATCTTCCACAAGGATCGGCCTGGGATGCTGTGCCCGACTCATTGGTAGGGCCATGAAACGATCTCATCGACTGACAGTTGTAGTGGTCTCACTGACCGGCGTGGTGTTGTTCTTTCTTCTGCTCACGGGGCTCAGCAGAAAAGGAGAAGGTCCGCTTGCAAGAGTTCTTGAGGACATCGGAGTTTTCGTGAGCAACGTTGAAAACACGGTGACGGGTTATTTTCGCGGCCCCGGACGGTCATCACGTCTTCTTTGGCTCGAGCCCCTTCGACAGAGCGTCGATTCGCTTCGCCACCCTCCTCAGATCCTGCTGGGTGCGTACGACAGCGGGCTTCCATCATCCCTCGACGGGGTTGCAAAGCTTGAATCAAGTCTCAACACCACATTTCCGCTCGTTCATATTTACTCAGCGTGGGGTGACCGGCCGGAGCAGCAGTTTCCCGCGCGGGTTCTGAACGCGATCTGGAATCTTGGCTCCATTCCCGTACTCACCTGGGAACCGTGGCTGACCGATTTCGAGAACGTGAATCATCCCCACTTGCCGTTGAGAACGGAGCGGGACCGGGGTGGTTTCGGGGCTATTACCCGTGGGGATTACGACTTTTACATCGACGCGTGGGCATCCGAGGCGGCGGCTTTCAAACATCCGATGTTTCTCAGGTTCGCTCATGAAATGAACGACCCGTACCGCTATCCCTGGGGACCGCATAACAATTCTGTTGTTGATTTTCTGGAGGCGTGGCGACATGTTTATCAGAGGTTTCAGCAGGCCGGAGCAAGAAATGTGCTTTGGGTGTGGTCCCC
>JACQPU010000167.1 GCA_016207365.1 Ignavibacteriales bacterium
GCAGAAGGGGGAGTTCGACGTTTTCGTAGGCTGTGAGTACAGGAATGAGGTTGTAGAATTGGAAGATGAACCCGACGTGCGTCGAGCGCCACTTTGCAAGCTGGGATTCGCCAAGACGCGTAATATCGGTCCCCGCGATATTAATGACACCGCCGTTAGGCTTGTCAATGCCGGCAATGAGATTCAAAAGCGTTGTCTTGCCGGACCCGGAGGGGCCCATCAGCGCTATGAACTCACCCTCCGGCACAGAAAACGTGATATTGTTAAGTACCGGGATTTCAAAACTGTCCCGCCAGTACGATTTGGATACATTCTGGACTTCGATTATGGATCCCATTCCACCTCCTTGTACTTATTTCACGGATACTCTTGTCCCATCGTGGATTTCATTTGAAACCGTTGCAATAACACGGGTACCCGCGGAAATGCCGGAGACGATTTCAACTTGGGACCCCATGGACCGGCCGATTTGAACGGGGTTTTCGACAGCGATATTGTCCCGAACCGTGTAGACCATATTTGTTCCGTTCCGTTTTGCGACAGCAGACGCCGGCACGGTGAGAACGGGCTGAGACGATTGTTCCTGGGCTGACGGAGGATGGGTAAGGAAAAGTACCTTGGCACTCATCTCCGGAAGAACCTTCGCGTCGTAAGACCGGAATCCGACTTTCACCATTACCGTGGCTTTCGCTCTGTCTGCTGTCGGTACAATCTTGCTGACAAAACCCTGATACCGGCTCTCAGGATAGGCATCGAGGATGGTTTCACAGGGTTGATCAGGTTTAATGCGATCGATGTTCGACTCTGAAACGTCCGCTTCAACTTCGAGTGAGGACATGTCGGCAATGGTCACGACAGCGGAACGTGAACCCACGCTGGCAGCCATGGGAGCGACCATCTCGCCGACATCGGCGTTCTTGGTCAGCACGGTTCCATCGAACGGAGCGCGGATGAGAGTGTTTTCGAGTGCAACTTCCGCACCGGCAATCGCGGCCTTGGCAACATCAATGCCGGCAAGGACACGCCGATATCGCGCCTCGGCTGCATCATAATCGGCTTGAGGAACGAGGCCTTTCTCGAGGAGTTGCCTTGCTCTTTCGAGCGTTTGGGTTGCATCGTGGAGCTCCGCTTCGTTGAGTTTCAGGTTGGCACGTGCCTGATCGAGCTGAGCCCGGATATCGGTGTTTTCGATCCGCGCAAGCACCTGGTTCTTCATCACGCGGTCTCCCTCGATAACGCCGAGATATTCGAGACGACCGGTTGCCTTTGAGGCGACGGCAGCTTTCCGTTGCGCGACGACGTAGCCACTGGCGGTAAGAATGGCGCTTGCCTGCGAGGGCGATGAGAATGAGGCGGTGGCGAGGCGGACCTCGATGATCGGATCAAGAGCCCTTCCGATCAGGATATACGCAACAATCCCAAGGATAATAACAGCCACACCCGCTCCGATTTTCAACGTGATCCTTGATCGAGGAGTCGATGATTGGGCGGGTTCACTCCGGTTGATCCGAAGGTGCGAAAGGTCGAGTTGTTCGTTTTGAGCCATAAAATTTGAAAATAAACAAAAATCCGGTCAAAAGCGGGCACGCGCGCTAATATCCACCGGTCATTCATAAAACACGAAAAAAATGCAAAGAGGTTGCGTTGAGACGCGCGCGTTTTCGGCGAACGGTGGATCCGTTTCGGCGGGGAGCTCCTTTTTGCTGTCGAGGCGATGTTGAGGGTGGAAAGGCTTCGAAGAATGTCAGAAAACAAGAAGTTCGTTTACTTCATCTGCGGTTCCGCTTTTTGGAGTTCCTTGAAGTATTTTTTGATAAGATCCTCATAATCTCTTGAATATCGATGCTCGAGGGCGCGGAGCAAATCCTCCCGCAGCTTATTCTTTCCCAAAAGAGTTTCAGGGTCGAGTTCATCGGGACCCGGCCTGCCAACGTTCTGTCCAGGTCTTGAGCGTCGTTTCTTTTCAAAATCTCTTTCTCGTGTCGATCGTGATGCATCGAGCAAGCGTGAGAGAATCCTTTCCTGTTTGCGAATCGTTTCAGGATTAACGTCGTTCTGCTCAAGATCCCTCACGACTTCCTTCATCTCATCCGCTATCCGTTCCAGGTCGCCGAGGATACGTTGTTGCTTACCGCTGGCCCTTGCCTCAGCGCTCAATTGCTCGAGCGATTTCTGCACTGCCTGCTGTTCCACGGCAAGTCGTGCGGCCTCTTCTGCGGCTAATGTTCGGGCGTTGATGGAGATTTGTTTTCCTACCATGTTTTGAAGCTGTTGCATGAGGCTTCCAGCGCCCTGTCCTCCGCTTTGTTGCAACATTGCCTGAAGCGATTGCTGAACAGCCATTGCTGCTTTGTTGAGAGATTCCATGGCAAGACGCTGTTCCTGCGAAGCGCCCGGGGCATTGCGAGTGTCGAGCGCGCTCAGGGCATTATACATGTTTCTGAATGCTTCACCGATGGCGCGGGCCATTTCCGGAGTCACGGCAAATGAACGCCTTGCCAGTTCCTGAAGCGCAGACGTGACGTTCTGTAGATCCTGAACGATACGAATCTGATCCAGGGCATTCTGCCTGAGCTGCTGCGATTGCGGCGGAGCGCTTTCTGACTGAGATTTCAGGTGTTCTTCGCGAACCGAAAGCTCGAGGAGGTTTCTGGTTGCCCGGCGGAGCTCGTTGACAATGTACTGCTGCTGACGCTGAAGCATTTGCATTTGGATCTGTGAAAGATCATTACTGAATTCACCCAGCGCACGCCCGATCTCCTGTTGTATGCGAACAGCTTCTGAGGGCTCGGCTGCCTGGAGGCGCTCCGCAGCGCGGTCCATGGCTCCCGCAACATTGAGGCTGTCAAGTTTCCGAAGCGCATTCTGAAGCTCCTCTTCAGGCATTTCTGTGAAAAATTCCTCCATGCGGCGTTGGAGGTCATCGGCGGCGGCTTGGAGCCGGTTGAGTTTCTCGCGGAGGTCTTTCTGTCTTTGAGCGAGGTCAGCCGGAGAGGAGGTGCTGCCTTGAATTCCAGCAGTCGTTTCCCGGAGTTCTTCTTGCTGTGCAGAAAGCTCCTCGGCGCGTTTTCGCAATTCATCGAGTTTCTGTTCTATCTGAATTCTCTTGAGAAGATCAAGAGTTCGCTCGATGCTTTGCCGAAAGCGTTCTTCGGAAAAGGTGACCTGTTGAAGCGCCTGTAAGAGCTGTTGCTTGTTCAGGCCCTGCATGGCCTGCTGGAGACGTTTTAGTGCCTCCTGAAGTTCCGTGGAATTGAGTTCTTCAAACAATTGCTGCAGCTGAAGGTACTTCTCCATTGTTTCTGCAGACAGAACGTTCTGTCGGCTCATTTCTTCGGTCATGGTCTCCACGCGTTCGCGCAGATCGTTGAGCTTCTTCTGTAGATCCTGATATTTCCTGGCGGTTTCCTCAAGCTTCTTCTGTTGCTGCCAATCCATTTCCTTGTTCTTCTTGAAGTCTTCACTGAGAGATTCGATTCGTGTCCGGAGCTCCCTGGCATCGTCCCTTGTGCGGGCGAGCTCGTCGAGCGCGGAGACATGCTCGCGATCCAGGTCTGTGAAGACTTCCTCCAATGACGGGAGCCTCAGGAGAAACAAGCCGCTCCTTGTGCTTTTGGGTCCGGTCACAGCATCATTGTCGGTGACCTCGACAAAATATTCGACAACATCTTCCGGTACGAGACCAAGATCAGAAAAATCCCAAAGGTATGGTACATCGGCCTGTTTCAGACCGGGAGTTTGTTGGTCGAAAGGAATCGATCTGAACAGGTAGTTTTCCTGCGGTTGTTCGTAGCGCGAGTGCACGAGGCGGAAACCGAGCTTCAGCGCGGAAAACCCGAAGTCGTCGCTGATCCGGATTAACAAGCGGAGAGCGGAAGTCCCGGCGATATCAACATTGCGGCCTGGTTCGAGAAGAATGACGGTTGGGGAATTGTCAGCGACGGCTTTAAGTGTGTAAGAAACAGGATTCTCGTTTGAGAGTCCATCTGTATCTGAAATGTTGATGTGGTAGTGTGCATTTTGGAGGAGCCGGAAACTACCGAAAAACCGATCGCTCTGAACCTGGAGCGGCTTCTTGCCTCCGGGATCGAGGATAATGGAACCATCCCGCAAGGACTTGCTGGCTGTGCCCTCAAGCTGAACCATGGTGCCCGCCACGGCTGCAATATCTCCCACAAATTCATCCTGAAGAGTAGGCGCAAGGCGCGTATAGGCTGGATACGTTAGTCTCGCACGGAACGACCGCAGGAACGGTCTGTCGATAACCGTAATGCGAAACCGCCGGGTCTGTACATCGGAGAATTGAACGTAATAGTCCACGGAAGTACGGAGGCCTGAGAAAGAAGTCTGAAAATGGTACTGGCTGTCGGGCAGAGCAGATTGGGATTCGAAATCTTCCTGCCCTTCTGGTTTCCGGAAAACGCGAAGTTCGCCATCAGGTATCAGAGAACCATCAGCTGATGACACCGACACGGAAACGGTGACAGAGGCGCCCTTTATGATCTCGGTGTTCCCCGGGTGCACGGCGAGAACAAAGCGCGGGGGAGAAACAAAGTCGCGGTTGAAGTGCAGGAGTCGGTGGACGGCATCCAACGCGGGTGTGGGGGTAACCGCAAAGAGCAGGAGCATTGTTGCCACGCAGATCGCCGCGGCCTTTCCGGCTAAACGTGCAGGGCGTGGATCCACGATGCTTGTGAAATCGAGTTCCCGGACGGAATCAGAGAGATCCTGAAGTGACGCTTCGATAAGGTCGTTTGAATAAAGCGTGCCGTGCTGGCGCTGCTCATGAAGCTGAAGCACGTTGAGAAGCCTGTCGCGGATTTCTGGAAAGGCCGTGCCAACAAAGGCTGCCAAGGAGGAGTCTGGGGGAACGGCGAGCAGACCGAGCATTTTCAGAGCAGGACGGAGGATCAACCAGGCCGTCGCACCAGCGATCATAAGAGCGGCCATCAAAGCTATCATTGTCCGTCCGGCCGCGTTGAAACGGAAGAGCATCTCGGCGAGGGTGGAACCAGACAGAAGAGTCGCAAGAAACGTGAAAAACCAAAGGCTGCCTGACCTGAATTCAACCCGCAGAAGAGCGGATCGGACGGCCGCAAGGCGGTTCAGGATGTCATGGACAGTGGAGGGCACGGCTTCTCAGTGAAGTAACGACCAGACCACTATATTTGTTCCAAACTTGAGCGCTTCAGTCCGGACATTTTCCGGATTATTATGAACTTCCGGGTCTGCCCATCCGTCGCTGGGGTTTGATTCATAGGTGTAGAACACAACGAGACGTCCGTTACGAAACATCCCGAATCCCTGGGGCGGCTTGTTGTCATGTTCGTGGATCTTGGGCACGCCTTGTGGAAAACTAAAATGAGCGTGGAAGAGACCGTGGCTGAAGGGAAGTTCGACAAAGTTCTGATCTGGGAATACTTTCTTCATTTCGCGGCGGAGCGCTTTGTCCAGGCCATAATCGTCATCAATATAGAGAAATCCCCCGCGTTCGAGGTATTCGCGCAGCCGCCGGGCCTCGGCTTCGGTGAACACAACGTTGCCATGGCCTGTCATGAAAAGAAACGGATACGCGAAAAGACGCTCGCTCTGGAGATCGACAAACTCGTATCTCGGATCGACGTCGACGCTTATGTGTTGACTGACGAAGCGAAGGAGGTTCACTTCAGCCGAGGGATCGTTGTACCAATCTCCTCCGCCTCCGTATTTGAGGCGCGCGATGCGAAATTGACTTTCGATCCGCTGTTGTGCAGCGGCGTCAACTGCCAAAAAGCAGACGATAAGCAGAAGGAGCTTCATACCCGCAATGTAGAAAAACCCACGAAGATTCACAACGGGGGATGCGATATCTCAGCGCCGTCTTGATGTTGCCCACCAGGCGTCTGTGGTGTGAGCAACACGCTCGGCGAGGCTTAGAATGATATTCCGGGCGATGGCGGGATGGTGGGAAACCAGATCGTCGATGGTAAGGCGGACATAGAGGAGGGATGTTGGTTCAAGAGCCTGAAGTGTCGCAGTGCGGGGTATGCTGAGGAAACATCCGAGTTCACCAAAGACCGTTCCGGGCTCTGAGAATTCGGTTATGGAGAGATCGCGTTTGACGACGCCGACCTTTCCGTTCAGCAGTACAAACCAGCCTTCGCTGGGATCACCTTCGCGAACGATCGTCTCTCCAATAGCATAGTACTTTTTTGCCCCGGGAAGCTTCGTAATGTCTTCTTCCTGAAGGTGACCCATGGTTTTCTCCGATAAGACCGTGCGCCCGTCATTTCGTGTGTGACGGGCACACTGAGCAATCCTTACGTATCTCCTGCATGCAAAGGATGTTTCAGTCCATGATCTTCCGCAGAAACGCCGGCTTATCCGGGTCCGACTTGTCGATTTTTTCTTTTTCCTCGGAGCTGTCCTTAAGGGCGTTGAACGGAAGTTCCACGCCTCGTCGCATGAACGATGGCTCATCGAGTTTCTGAAGGTCGGTCGGTCCCGAGGGAATCCGATCTACAAGTTTCGTCGAGGATTTGACGGGCTTCTGTGCAAGGGCCTTCCTGTTGAATCCCGTTGCGATGACGGTTACCATCACCTCATCCTTCATATTCTCGTCGATCACCGTGCCAAGGATGACGTTGGCGTCATCGCCAGCGGCTTCATGGATGATACTTGTGGCCTCATCGACCTCCACGAGACTGAGATCCAATCCGCCTGTGATGTTCACGAGAATCCCTTGGGCTCCGGTAATGGAAACGCCTTCAAGAAGCGGGCTGGAGATCGCGGAGTTGGCGGCTTCCACTGCCCGGTTTTCTCCGGTTGCCGTGCCGGTTCCCATGAGTGCATCACCCATCTCCTTCATGATCGTACGGATATCCGCGAAGTCAACATTGATGAGACCGGGAACCGTGATCACCTCGGAAATGCCGCGCGTGGCGTTATAAAGGACCTGGTTCGCGATTTCGAATGCTTCGAGTAGCGGCGTCCGGCGGTCGATGATGTCCAGGAGTTTTTGATTGGGGATGGAAATCAACGTATCCACCTGTTTCTTCAACTCCTCGACACCCCAATCAGCCTGTGCTGCCCTCTTCTTTCCTTCGCTGTTGAAGGGACGAGTCACAATGCCGACAACGAGAGCGCCGAGGCTTTTGCCAATGTTGGCTACACCGGGCGCACCTCCGGTTCCTGTGCCTCCCCCAAGGCCTGCGGTGATGAACACCATGTCGCTCCCGGCAAGTGCACGTGCGATTTCCTCCCGGTCCTCCTCAACAGCTCGCTGCCCGATGGTGGGGTCTGCGCCGGCACCGAGGCCTCTCGTAAGATTCTTACCAATCTGCAGCTTGTGGTTGGATTTGTTTCTCTCAAGGGCCTGGAGGTCGGTGTTGATGGCAATAAAATCAACGCCGACAAGACCCTTGTTGATCATGCTATTGACAGCATTGCCTCCTCCTCCGCCAACTCCTACGACACGAATTCTGGCCCCGCGGTCACTGAGGGTGTCAAGTTCTATCACGGCACGTCCTCCCTGTTTGGTTGGGAAAGTGAATAGTGAATTTTCAAAGTTCGTCAAACCAGGTTCTCATCCGGTTCAGGATGTTTTTCATGGAGCCCTTGCCTCTGCCGTTTCCAACGGCTGCCGTGATGGCGGAGCGATCGCGATGCTTGAGCTCATGAATCACAAGGCCGACACCGGTTGCATAAATGGGATTCTCGATTTCCCGAATGAGCCCGGAACTGAATCCTGTTGGAATTCCGATTTTCACGGGCATTCCGAGGACTTCCCGTGCGAGGTCAGCGGTTCCCTTGATCAGTGAACCGCCACCCGTGAGGACAACGCCCGCGGAAAGGTGCTTCGAATAACCTGAGCGCTTGATTTCCATCGCAGCAATCTCAAGAATCTCTTCCATGCGAGGCTGAATGACCTGGCAAAGAAGCCTCTTGTCAATTTCGATAGGAGGCCTTCCGCCTATACC
>JACQPU010000168.1 GCA_016207365.1 Ignavibacteriales bacterium
CATCTTCAATACAAACGACGGATCGTATCGATGTCCCTCCTCGCAGCAGGGTTACTCTCCATTTACCACTTGGACCCGCGCCCTCGCGTGGATTCTGCTCGGCTATGCCGAGGAGTTGGAATACCTTGCATCGGTGTCGCCCGGAAAGTTCCCGCCGGGCTGGAAGAAAAAAAGAGTCTTGAAACGATTCGAGGAGGTAGCTACGGCAGTTGCAGATTATTATATTTCCGAATGCCCGTCTGACGGTGTTCCATACTGGGACACTGGCGCGCCCGGATTGTTGTGGCTCGCAGACTATCGGTCGAAACCTGCTGACCCGTTCAACGATGCGGAGCCTGTTGATAGCTCCGCCGCCGCAATTGCGGCACAGGGATTTTTGCGTCTCGGAGAATATCTGAACTCACACGGCAATCGGAAGCGGGGACTCCATTATATACAGATGGGGCTGATTATTGCGAGGACTCTTTTTGATGATCCCTATCTTTCCACGAATCCCAGGCATCAGGGGCTTCTTTTGCACTCGGTTTATCACCGCCCGAACAACTGGGATTATGTTCCGAAGGGAAGCAAGATTCCGCGGGGAGAGTCGTCCATGTGGGGGGATTATCACGCGCGG
Organism: Ignavibacteriales bacterium; assembly: GCA_016207365.1. Classification (GTDB taxonomy): domain Bacteria; phylum Bacteroidota; class Ignavibacteria; order UBA10030; family UBA10030; genus JACQPU01. The sequence continues at coordinate 617 of JACQPU010000168.1, forward strand.
GAACTGGCGCTGATGATTTTGAGAATGGGATCAGGGAAGGCGTATAGGTTCTGGGGGGAGTGACTCAACCCCCAACTCTCTCTTCCCTACAAGTAGAGAAGGGGGATGGGGGTGGGAGGCCAAAAAACACAAAACCCCGCTCGAAAGCGGGGTTCTGCGTTTGGTTCTCAGAGCCGTCGTTTTAGACAACCCGGACGTTCTTGGCCGAGGGGCCTTTGGGACCATTCTCGACGTCGAACTCAACCGTGTCGCCTTCATTCAGGGTCTTGTACCCGTCACCGTTGATGGCGCGAAAGTGCACAAACACATCGCTGCCGCCATTGCGTGAAATGAAGCCGAAACCTTTGGCTGCGTTGAACCACTTGACTGTTCCTTTTTCCATGGAACGAGTCCTTTCCTATTGAGTGACCTCCGGCTCGACCGCCGGAGAAGGTGTACGCCGAACAACCGAAAACATCACTTCCTCCTCACGAACCACATCTCATGAGTTCTCATCTGACTGACGGCGATTAACCTTGGAAGGTACTCTTGCGGCAGCAGCGGATCCGCGATCCGTTTGACCGGACTGCGGGGACTTGAAGATGTGTGGACGGTGTACAGTTATTTGACGTATCAATATAGCAGTTTCTCTTGTTGAATGCAAGCCTCATGAACCGTAACGCTGACATCTCATCCGGCTTTGGAATCCCCACTTCCGTTTCCAGTCCCCATCTTCCCATTTCCCACGTTTATTGACTTTTCTTCCATTTTTGTCTAAACTTCACGATGAGAAAATGACACTTTTCAAGGTTTTTTGCTGTTTATGATTGAACAGTACATCCCCATATTCCTTATGCTGGGCGCTGCCGTGATCTTTGGATTCGTCATGGTCAGGCTCAATGAGTGGCTAGGGCCAAAGCGGCCGGATGCAGAGAAGCTCTCGACTTATGAAAGCGGTATGGAGCCGGTTCGCACAGCACGGGAGAGGTTCTCGGTCAAATTCTATATGGTCGCAGTGCTGTTCATTATTTTCGATATCGAGGTTGTGTTCATGTATCCCTGGGCAGTTTCGTTCGCCCACCTCGGTCCGATCGGGTTCTTTAGTATGATCACGTTCATACTCATACTTCTCGTGGGGTATTTCTACGTGTGGCGGAAAGGAGCGCTGCAATGGGACTAGAGAATGCACTGGGGGACAGCATGATGCTCACAAAGCTCGAAGACGCGATCAACTGGTGCCGCAAGAACTCGCTTTTTCCCATGCCGATGGGTATCTCCTGCTGTGCCATTGAAATGATGGCGTTTGCCGGCCCGCGCTTCGACGCATCGAGGTTCGGGTCCGAAGTGTTCCGGTTCTCTCCGCGTCAGGCGGATGTCATGATCGTCGCCGGAACGACAACCTACAAGATGGCAACGGTCGTACGCAAGATTTACGACCAAATGCCCGACCCCAAGTGGGTCATCGCCATGGGGGCATGCACTTCGTCGGGAGGAATGTACCGTACCTACTCCGTTGTACAGGGAATTGATCTCTTCCTTCCCGTCGATATCTATGTGGCCGGTTGCCCGCCCAGGCCGGACAATCTTCTGAACGCATTGATTCACTTGCAGAAAAAGGTCCAAAAGGGGGAGAGCCGGGGAAGCAGCACGACACTTATGGGCGATTTCCCACATCGAGACCGCGCAGCAACACAATCAGCTGTATGAACAACGTTGTTCTCCAGAAACTTCAAACGTCCTTCCGTGACGCCATCCTCGAATCCGGTGAATTCCGGGGTGAGCTGAATGCTGTCGTTGCAAAAGAACGGATTGTAGAAATCTGCCGTTTCCTGAAGGAAGATCCGGATCTCCGTTATGATCTCCTTGCCGATTTGTTCGGGATCGATATGTACACTCCGCTGAAGAGATTCGGCATTGTGTACAACCTGTATTCCCTGAAGAACAAACATCGTATCCGACTCAAGACGTTTGTGGATGAGGATCATCCGCATGTCGCCAGCGTCGCAACCGTTTGGGAAACCGCCAATTGGCATGAACGGGAAACCTACGACATGTTCGGCATTGTGTTTGACGGCCATCCGGACCTGAGACGAATTTACATGCCGGACGATTTCGAATATTTTCCGCTTCGCAAAGACTTTCCACTCATGGGAATCCCGGGATCGATTCCCCTTCCGAAAAAGTAGTCAGGATGGAGAATCCGGTACAGGAAAAAGAAACCACCCGCAAATCGAGAATTCTTCAGGCTCTCGAGGATCAATACACCGCGGTTACTTTTGACGATCCGCTTGAAAACGACCTGATCCTCAACATGGGCCCGCAGCATCCTGCAACCC
>JACQPU010000169.1 GCA_016207365.1 Ignavibacteriales bacterium
GTCTACCGCTCTCTTTCGGATTCTACAAGAATGTCTTGTCAATGTGGTTCGCCACGCACGGGCACGGCGGGTTCTTGTCAGCCTCGGTCACGAACGCGATCATGTATTCCTCGAAGTAACCGATGACGGGATTGGGATCCGGGAATCCGACCCCTTCGGAGCACATTCTCTTGGAATTCTCGGAATGAAGGAACGGGCGGCAGCCTTCGGCGGGGTCGTGGAGATCTCGGGGAAACCGGATGAAGGAACCTGCGTGCGGGCCGAGATTCCAATTACGAAACCCCCAACGACAACCAACCAATCCTTGGGAACATGATTCGAGTCTTTGTGGCAGATGACCATCCGGTCGTCCGGGAGGGCTTGAAGCAGATCATAGAACGCTACCGGGATATTCAGATCGTTGGGGAGGCTGCAAGCGGCCAGGAAGTCATCGACGGTGTCGGCCCATCTCAGGCGGATCTCGTCGTGCTTGACCTGAATATGCCCGGCCGCGATGGATTTGAAGTTCTTCATTTCCTTCGCCGCAACTTCCCTTCGCTCCGGGTCCTCATCTTAAGCATTCATCCGGAAACGCAGGTTGCACTCCGTGTCCTCCGCATGGGGGCCAACGGATTCATCAACAAAGAGACAATTCCCACGGAGCTCGAGAAGGCCATCCGCACGATTCACGCAGGACAGGAATATCTCCCCGCAGGAGTCTCTCAAGAGCTCCTCCGCGCATTAAGGCAGTCGGCATCAACAACTCCCCATGACAATCTCTCAGAGCGCGAGTTTCAGGTGTTTTTGATGATTGCGTCCGGGCTTTCGGTCAAGGACATCGCGGATCGACTAACCCTGAGCGTAAAAACAATACGCACGTTTCGGCGTCGTGTGCTCGAAAAACTGGATGTAAGAAATGATGTCGAACTGTCGCACTATGCGGTTAAGCACGGCCTTTTCGCGTCGCCTCTCCCCAAGTAACCGCGCGTTTTCTTTATATTCCTGCTAACCGCTGCAAAAAAGTCCACCGCGACACTGTTTCTCTCTCTGTCGAACGCCTTTCATTCGGGCGTGGCTTGTAGTCCGCGGATTACACAATCATCCGTCGGACGCTGATTGATCACGTCGTGAAAAACGCGTACACCATGTGTAGTGTTTTTCAACGCACAATGAATCCCTTAACGGTCTTGATTATCGACGACTCTGAAATCATTCGGGAAAAACTTGTCAGTCAGCTGTCCAGAATCCCGAATGTCTCCGTCGCCGGCCAGGCAGGGACCGTTGCCGATGCTGTCAGGGCATTCAACAACAGTTCCCCCCATGTGGTTGTGCTTGACATGCAACTCGGCGATGGGAAGGGATTTGACGTGTTGAAAGAGATAAAACGACGCCATGGCAACACGACCGTCGTGATGTTCACGAATTGTCCGGCATTGGAATTTCGGAAACAGAGCCTGGAATCAGGAGCCGACCTGTTTCTGGAAAAGGGGCAGGGATTCACAGTACTCTCCGACTTTCTGAGTTGGCTCGCACGCGAGCGCAACCGAACAGCCCAAGCAGGAATGTAATAACAACATTTGAGGAGATGACGTGAGCACCACTCAGCGGCTTGTCCATTTCCTGCTCGATGAACATCACTACGCGCTCTTGCTCTCCGCTGTCGAGCGCATCGTGCGTTCCGCTGAAATCACTCCCCTCCCCAAGGCCCCTGAGGTCATTCATGGTGTTCTCGATGTTCACGGCACGGTCATGCCCGTGGTGAATATCCGGCGGCGTTTTAACCTCCCTGACCGAACGTTGCAAATCAACGATCACTTTATTATCGCGAGGACGTCACGACGAAGAGTCGTTCTTCCCGTCGATGCTGTGCTTGACGTTCTGGAGTACTCCGAAGAGCGTATCGTGAACTCGGCACAGGTTGCCCCGCGGCTCGAATACGTCAAAGGGATACTCAAGCTGGAGGAGGGACTTATTCTGATTCACGACCTCAACACATTTCTTTCCCTGGATGAAGAACTGGCGCTTGATGAAGCAATGAAATAACACAGGTCATCGTTACCCTGGCCTTGTCAGGGTCGACTTCTTACGAATGGTGGAGACAGTGGAAGACGAACTTCTCGCGCGCTTCAGTGCACTTGTTTCGGAACGAATGGGTCTCTCTTTTCCGAAAGAGCGGTGGGGCGATCTGGAACGTGGAATCACATCGGCGGCTCAGGAGTTGGGATTGCGCGGACCCGAGGCGGCCATCAACTGGTTCCTCTCGTCTCATCCCGATGTGAAACGCACCGAGATTCTGGCCAGTCACCTGACGGTCGGTGAAACCTATTTTTTTCGCGATGCCAAAAGTTTTCAGGCTCTCGAAGAACATGTTCTTCCGGCGTTGATTGCTTCCCGTCGGCAAGACAAACGCCTCCGGATCTGGAGCGCCGGCTGCTGCACGGGCGAAGAGCCGTACTCGATTGCCATCCTCCTCCAGTCGCTCCTCCATGATATACGTGAATGGACGATTACCTTGCTCGCAACTGACATCAACCCGCGTTTTCTTCGCAAAGCGACAGAAGGAGTTTACGGCGAGTGGTCCTTCCGGGACACACCGGCATGGGCTAAGGAGCGATACTTCACCAAGCGCAAGGA
>JACQPU010000170.1 GCA_016207365.1 Ignavibacteriales bacterium
CTTCTCACGGATCGTGGTCGTGCGAACGGCCTTGAGCGTCGCTTTCTCAAACAGACTCGCAAGACGCGGAATTCTTGTCCTGTAGATGGAACGTCCCTTGATCGTGAGCGTGCGCGGATTGTTCGCATCCTGCTGCACTTCGTAGATCCACAGGGAATTCAGATCGTCCACACTGTTGGAAATGTAATGCAGAATTCTGCTCCACCGATCCCCCCCGGGAGCAATCGAATCGTACACCGACGCGGCCGTGGAGAACCGTGCAATCCCCTGCATCAACGTGTCCCTCTGCTGCCTTAGCACCTCCAGATCCCTGAACTCGGTCTGTCTCCGCCTCAACAGCTCCTGCGCCGCCCGGATCTCCTGACTGCGTGAAACGATCGATGTGTAGAAGAATACAATGGAAACCAGGCTAAGGGCCGCCAGCAACCAGCCGTGCCAGGCAAGCTTGAAGGCCTTCTGTTCTTCAAGAATCGAATTCGGAATGACATTGACATCGTAGAAGCCGGGCACGGCGGGCTGAAGCGTCCGCCAGGCCGTGGCAATAGGAATCGCATACTCGGAAAGCGCCTGGCCAACCTGACCCTCAAACGCGCTAACATCCATTTCGGCCGAGGTCAGATACTCAACTGCAGCGCTTCCGAATTGCGGGGCCAGGGCTTCACGCAGGTTCACCTTGTGCCCGTCGCCGGCCAACAGAATCCGGTCAAGCCGGGCCAGGGCAATATTATCCTGCTCAAGCAGAATACGGCTGTAGAGCGTGTTTTCGATGTTCGGCGAGTTGTAGCCTTCGCTGATGACCGGGGCGAAATGCAGATAGTTGCTCCCCTGCATGAAGATCAGCCGCGTAAACTCGTTCCCCACATACGCAATCACGGTGATCTCTTCGTCCTGAAGCTGATAGCTCGCGCGCACAAAGTTCATCAGCGCTATGTCAGCGCTGTCGATCACCTTCATGTTCGGCAGCCGCTTGCCAATGAACGGCTTGATCTCGTTCATCAGATCGTACAGCTTCAGTCCGTCTTCGCGCGTAACCGAAAGCAGACCACCGGCCGATGTCGGAATCGTATCAATGCCGTCCAGCGGGGGCGGCGCGGCCCGCATGGCCGAAAGCTCCTGCACAAGCTGCTTCTTGAGCTTTAGGCCCTTAAGACCGAAATCAGAATCGAATTCGTGATAGGTAACGGCGGGTTCGCTGAGAGCGAAGGAAAGCTCGTATTTCTCAGGCGGAATGTCGCCCAGGACGCTGAGAAGGATGGTGGCGTTTGTGTTGCCCTCTTCTCCGCCTTCGGTGGGCGGAGGAGGCGCGGCAAACGTTTCGCCTCCGAGATCGCCGAATCCCCCCGCTTCTGCTTCAGGCCCCGCAGCAACCGCCTTTTCTTCAAATTTCTGTACGAGGGAAACCGACTTGAATTCCCTGAGCTGAACCGTACCTCCGCGCAGGGCAAGCTGAACGTACTTGAGGTCGAGGCCGTCGACAAACAGCGCTACAGCTGTTTTGCCCTGGCCGGGCTCGTATGCCATTTAAGGTATGATCCTCAATCGTTGTCGGATGGCGTTACGCATCGTCATGCTCCTTCCCCTCCCGGGGCTCCCTGCACCTGGAGCAGCTGCTGGACGCGACGCTTGTTGTTCGAGTAGTTAATGGCATTCTCGAGCGAGATCTTCTTTGCCAGATACAGCCTCTTCAGGTCCATCTCCATCGTGGTCATCCCAAGCTCCCCACCTTCCGAGATCATCTGGTAGATTTCACTCGTATTGTTGTTCTTAATGGCCGCGCGCACAGACGGCACACCCAGCAGCACTTCCCGCGCCAGTACGCGTTTTCCGTCGAGACTGGGAACAAGTTTTTGCGAGATCACGCAACGCAGCGTGTCTGCAAGACGATTGCGGACGCGCTCCTGCTCCACCGGCGGAGTTTCACCGATGATCCTGTCGATACTCTCCACCGCCGAAGCCGTATGGAGGGTTGAAAACACTTTGTGCCCGGAGTCGGTAATTTCCAGGGCAGTCAGAATGGTTTCCGGATCGCGCAACTCACCGATCATGATGATGTCCGGATCCTGCCGCAGGGCCTGCACGGCGCCTTCCTTGAAGGACAGCACATCGCGGCCCACTTCGCGGTGACGGATGATGCAACGGTCCGATTTATGCACATATTCGATCGGCGACGCGATGATCACAATATGGCCGTCCACAGTGTGATTGTTCGCGTCGATGATCGAATCGAGGCTCGAGCTCTTTCCGGATCCCGTGATTCCGGTGACGAGGCAGAGGCCTTCTTTGGTATGGGCAAGACTCAGGACCTTCAGAACGTTGGGATGCAATTCCATCAATTTGATGGGCCGGACGGAGTTGTTGATCGCCCGCATGTTGAGGGCTAGTTGGTCAAGATCAAAGTATGCATCGGCACGGAACCGCCGGAACTCCCCGTCGGGCTGGAAGAGCATGTGGGAGAAGTCCAGATTGCGGTTCTCATACAGAAAACTGCGCTGGCGGTCCCCGATGACACCCTGCACCAAAATGTTCATTTCGTCGGGCGAATACTTGCCCAGGGTCGGATCAGGTTTCTTGTTTCCGAATACCCTGTACCACACGAAACCCTGAGACCCATAGCCCCCCATGTCGATGTCCGAAGCGCCGTTCGTAAACATCTTCGAAAGGAAGTAATTCATGCAATTCCGGAGCTTTTCCTTCAGCGCTTCGTCCATTCTGCCAATGATATCCCCGATCATCATCTGCCGTTCGAGACCCTGGACGGTTTTCGGCAGCTGCGTCGTCGCATCTTTAAGGATTTTGACCGCATCCTGAATAAGGGGAGACGAATCGACCGTATGCGCAGCATGCGGTTGGGCCGGTTTCGGAGCCGCAGGTGCAGTTTGACCCTGGGGATTTGGTGCTTGAACAGCCATGAACAACCTCCACTTCCGTGAAAGAATCCCAATAGATTGGAGCCGGAACACTCCAGATGAGCACGATAATACTAAACTACAAACGAAAATGCAAATCGGTTAAAGAGGAAAGTTTAATAGAGTGGAGTTTTGGTGGAATTTGAAGGGATTAGGTGGGGGAAGGCAGGATGATGAGAGGCGGATGATGGATGATGGATGGATGATGGAGGCAGAAGAACATGGAGCGAGAAGTAAGAAGTGAGAAGAAAAAGATGAGAAAGTCAGAAACCTCGAAATCCACGAAAATTCGCGGAATTCTGAGGATAAACATGATGACTCCCGAAATCAGCAATGAATCAACCGAGGCCGATTTCGGGAATCAAACCGGATCATTCGGCACAATTTACCGTTCACCGTTCACCATTCACCTGTAGTTTCCTCACTTGACAAATAACATCTTGCGCATGACCGCCTGCCCACCAAACTCAAGCCGTGAGACATAGACGCCAGTTGGCAGCGAAGAGGCATCAAAGGTGGCCCTGTACAATCTTCCCGCAACAGCGTCTTCATTGAAGAGCGTCGCAACTTCCTGACCGAGCATGTTATACACCTTCAGCACTGCGCGGCCGTCTTCGGGGATCGTGAATGTGATGTTCGTGCTGGGATTGAACGGATTCGGATAGTTCGGTTCGAGAGCGAGTTCCTTTGGCCCCAATCCTATTTCGACCTCAGCCGCAGAATAATACGTGAATGAGCCGCCGAAGTCGATTTGTTTGATTCTGTACGCATATCGCCCCGGCTCGACGTTAGAGTCTGTGAATGAATATTCCTGTGGCGTCGTCGAGGTTCCTGCACCGCGCACGAAGCCCACAACGGTCCACGCATCATCACTTTGAACCTTTCCGCCTGAGGCGGATCCCAGCCCGACCGCTGGCTGGCGGGCGCCTTCGGCGGAAAAC
>JACQPU010000171.1 GCA_016207365.1 Ignavibacteriales bacterium
CACCAGATCTGTCAGGCCGTTGTCCGGAGCCAGGAACCACCACGTTCCGCCCTTCAACAGGAGAATCCGTCGTTGCGTGCCGACGCCGGGATCGACCACTGCAACGAAAATTGTCCCTGCGGGAAAGTATCGGTACGCGCTCCACAACAGGAACGCGGCTTGTTTTACTTGTTGCGGTCGTACGCCGTGGCTCAGGTCCACGACCCGGGCATCCGGACAGCGTGAAGCAATCACACCCTTCATGGTACCGACAAACTGGTCTTCCGTACCAAAATCTGTAAGCAGAACAATTGGAGGGACGGGGCGGGTATTGATCAATCGCCGGAGCATAGAGTCACGGATACCGACGAAATGCAGTTGGAAATACTATTGCAGCCGGGCGCTTTTGCCGGTTCTTGCGGACGCGTAGATGGCATCGACGATCTTCATTCGATGAACAGCTTCCTCACCGGTCGAAATCACGGGATGGAGGTCGCGAAGCGCTCCGATCCAGTGGCGAAGCTCATTTTCGTATGATTTCCGGTACAACGCCTGAGGGGTGTCGTGGGAGACCGGCGCCACGTTAACGAGATTCCCGTGCATCTTTTTCAGTATCCTGAACGGATTCAGCGAGCCGCTGCCATCGGTCCCAAACACGTCGCAGTAGAAAAAGTCCTGTTCGGCCTCGAACGACCAGCTTGACTCGATGGTAATCGTCGATCCGTTTTTCATTTTGATAAACACCACGGATGAGTCTTCCACACCTTTGGTGTTATGCGAATAGTTTGCTGCGATCACTTCCTTGACCTCGGGATATCCCATCATCCAGAAGGCCAGGTCGAACATGACGATTCCGAGATCGAGTACAACACCACCCCCGGATTTCTCCTTCCTGGTAAGCCATGGATTGGCAGCTTCGAGTTTCCGAAGCCATCCCGCCTTGGCGTAGTACACCTTCCCAAGTTCCTTTTCTTCGATGAAGCTCTTCAGGATCATCGAGTCGGGCCGAAAGCGGTTGTTCATGCCAACCATAATTTTTCGGCCGATCCTTTTTGCCGCCTGAATAATCTCAATGGCCTCCTTTTGTGTCCTCGCCAGGGGCTTTTCCACCAGAAGGTCTTTCCCTGCCTCCAAAGCGGCAATCGCCACATCCCGGTGAGCATTCGTGGAAGTGCAGATATCCAATCCAACGATCTCTCCTTCCCGCGAAAGCATCTCCTCGTAGTCTGAATATGACCGACGAATATTGTATTTCTTCGCAACAAATTCGGCTTTCGCGCGATCCATATCACAAACGGCGAGGATTTCAACATCCTGGAGTCGTGTGAGAATGGGGAGATGAATTGTCTGGGCAATGGTACCGAGTCCGACAATTCCAACGCGGGTTCGTTCCATCGGGATCAGGTCGTTACGAGTTCGTAGGCCGACAGTCCCTGGCGGGATGAAAGGAAGGAGCGGGTGATTTCTGCAATCCCCTTGCCATCGAGCTTTAGAAGCCGGCGTAATTCTTCCGGCGTGCCGTGATCGACAAAGGAATCGGGAAGACCGTGGAGACGGACGGAAATCCCATGGATTTGCTGTTTGCTGAGAGATTCGAGTATGGCCGAACCGAGACCTCCATGGATCGTATTATCCTCGACTGTGACGATGGAGTCAAAACGAGGGGCAATCGAGCGAACGATCGCGTCATCCAGCGGTTTGACAAATCTCATGTTCACCACCTCAGCATTGATTCCTTCTTTCCCAAGTAGATCAGCGGCCTGCAGGGAGAACGGAACCATACTACCGATAGCGAGGATCGCAACATCCTTCCCCTGTCGAACCGTTTCCGCCTTGCCAATCTCCAGAAGACTGAATTCCTTTCGCAGAGGCACACCCAGGGCATTTCCGCGGGGATATCGAAGGGCGATCGGTCCTTTTCTATATTCGACCGCAGTGTACAGCATATCCCTCAGTTCCTGTTCATCCTTTGGGGCCATGACGACCATGCCCTGGATGCAACGCAGATACGAAAGATCAAGGGCGCCGTGATGCGTCGGACCGTCGGCTCCGACCAGTCCGCCCCTGTCAAGCACGAAAACAACGTGCAATCCTTGCAGCGCGACGTCGTGGATAACCTGGTCGAACGCCCTCTGAAGGAACGTTGAATAGATTGCTGTCACAGGGATATATCCTTCGGTGGCAAGTCCTGCGGCAAAAGTCACTCCATGTTGCTCCGCGATACCAACGTCAAAGAATCGCTCGGGCAATTCCTTCTGAAGAAACGTGAGTCCGGTTCCGTCAGGCATTGCCGCGGTTACCCCCACCACCTTTGGATTCATTTTACACACCTCCACGAGAGCCTGACCGAAAATCTTTGTGTACGCGGGCGCTTCGTTGGGACTTTTGTGCATCACGCCGGTAATCTTGTCAAATGGCGTGACCCCATGAAGGCGGGTCGCTTCCTTCTCGGCGGGAGGATACCCTTTTCCTTTCTGAGTGATCGTATGAAGCAGAATGGGGCCTTTAAGGTCCTTTACGTGACGCAGAATTTCGACAAGTTTTACAACATTGTGGCCATTGGAGGGACCGAAGTAACGGAACCCGAGCGCTTCGAACAGCATGCCTGGCGTAACAACGGCCTTGACGCCTTTCTCAAGTTTCTGTGCGACGATCCTCAGCCTGTCCCCAAAGTTGTCCAACTTTCCTGTGAGATCCCACACATTGGCTTTGAACTTGTTATACGTCGGATGGGTCAGGACCGCCGAGAAATAATCATGGAGTGACCAAAGTGTCGGGTTCAGTGATGAGAGCGAGACCATCTGGTTGTCGTTCAGGACAACGATCATGTCCTTCTTAAGGAGGCCGGCATTGTTCATGGCTTCGTACGCCATTCCCCCTGTTAACGATCCATCTCCCACGACGGCAACGACTTTGAATTCCTTGCCTGCGAGGTCTCGCGCAGTTGTGATACCGAGGGCCGCCGAGATGGCGGTACTCGCATGCCCGGCCCCAAATACATCGTATTCGCTTTCTGCTCGTTTTAAAAAGCCGCTCAATCCACCGAGTTGCCGGATGGTGTGCATCTGATCCTTTCTTCCCGTCAGGATCTTGTGCGGATACGCCTGGTGTCCAGTATCCCAGACAAGCTTGTCCTCCGGTGTATTGAAAACGTAATGCAGAGCGACAGCCAGCTCCACGGCTCCCAATCCGGCACCAAAATGGCCACCGGTCCTTGAAACACAGTCGATGAGAAAATTCCTCACCTCGCTGCAAACACCGCGCAGGTCTTTGACGCCCAGCTTCCGGAGATCGGCTGGTGAATTAATATTTTCGAGAAGGGGATATTCGGACATATTTATGAGCCGCGGTCTTGTTCGAGATCGGATATTTCGAACTGCCCATCCATAGTCTTTACGAGTTTCTTGAAGCGAGCCTCGGCTCCTTTGAGCCTGGTCGAACAAAATTGCGACAGTTCCAGACCTTCCTCGTAAAGATCGATGGCTTTCTCCAGGGGGGTATCACCGTTCTCAAGCAGGCCTACAATCTCTTCGAGCCTTTTCATGGCAGATTCGAAGGTGTGTGCCGTTTTTCGTGCGGTCATTCTTTCTCCACTTTCACTCTGACACTGTCGTCGTGGAACTGAACTTCAGCCTTCTCGCCTTCTGCAAGCTGGCGTGCCCGTGAAACGACTTGTCCGTTTTTCCGAACAATTGCATACCCGCGCCGAAGGACGTTCGTTGGACTCAAGGCTTCAAGCTGATTCTGAAGGGAATCGTGGCGGTTGGATGCGGAATAGACAACATGCCCCACGGCAAGAGAGAGACTCTTGTCCAGTTCATCAAGGCGCTGTGAGTACTGTCGGAGAAGGTCCTTTGGCCTGTTGAACGAATAGCTTGTTACCAAACGTTGTATCCGATCCCCAAGGACATCAATGCGATCCTGCACGCGCTGTTTCAGAGTATAGCAAATGTTGGCCAGAATATCAACGAGTTCGCTCCGATCACGAATTACAAGCTCCGCGGCGGCCGAGGGAGTCGGTGCGCGCAAATCTGCAACAAAATCGGCTATGCTGAAATCGATTTCATGGCCTACAGCGCTGATTACGGGAATCCGCGATTCTGCAATTGCACGCGCGACAATCTCCTCGTTGAATGCCCACAGGTCCTCCAGCGAACCCCCTCCCCTGCCAACGATAAGGACCTCAATCGCACTGTAGCGATTCATGTCATGGATTGCCTCCGCGATTTCTTCAGCCGCACCGGGTCCCTGCACTCGTACGGGCGCAACAATCACCTCTATTGACGGAAACCTGCGCGAAAGCACGCTGCGAATATCCTGCAGTGCGGCGCCCGACGGCGATGTCACAACTCCAATCCTCTGGGGGTATTCCGGAATCGGCTTCTTGCGCTCCTGATCGAACAATCCTTCTGCAGCGAGCTTCTTTTTCAACCGCTCGAACGCCAGTTGAAGATCACCCAGGCCTACGGGGTGGATCTGAAGGACTTCGATCTGATAGATTCCCCGAGGTTGATAGACGGTCAATGAGCCGCGCACTTGTACTTTCATACCGTCTTCTGGGAGGACCTGGAGAATCTCGGCTCTGCTCCTCCAGAGAACAGCGGAAAGTTGTGCCCCTTCATCCTTCAGTGTAAAATACCAATGTCCGGACGAATGCCGCTTGCAGTTCGAAACCTCCCCAACGACCCAGACGTTCGGGTAGGCCGATTCGATCGATTGTTTGAGGAGCCGCGTAATCTCGGAGACTGAGAATGGGCGACGTTCGGCGGGTTGAAAGTCGAACAACATGAAGCTAAAGTAGGAAGAGATGAAATCAGATTCAACGACCTTTCCGGTTTGCGTTGCGCTGAACGCTTGGTTCTTCGACCATCGTTTGGTATATTGGCCCATTCTTTCATAGCGCGGAATACTCTATGATCGACATTTTGGCTATTGGTGCTCACCCGGATGATCTGGAACTCTCTTGCGGGGCAACTCTCGCAAAACTCGCCCGGCGCGGTCATTCGGTGGTACTCGCCGATCTCACGCAGGGCGAACGAGGCACGCGGGGAACAGCTGAGATCAGGACCCGGGAAGCACACAAGGCCGCATCGATCCTTGGAATCAAGGAACGAAGGAATCTCGGATTACCCGACGGTAATCTAGAACGCAACACAAAGAACGTCCGGCAGATTATTGCTCACATCCGAGATCTCCGGCCACGGATGTTGATCTTCCCCCACTCGTTCGATCGCCATCCCGACCATATGCATACTCATGAACTGTGCAGAGAAGCATGGTTCTATTCCGGGCTTGCCAAGATCCCAACAGAAATAAATGGAGCTTCCCAGCAGCCACACCGACCGGACATTTGGTTTGAATTCATGCAGTGGCATGAATTTGAACCCTCGATAATCGTAGACGTCACTGAATCCTGGGACGTCAAGATGAACGCCGTCCGAGCATACGAATCGCAGCTGCACAGCCAGAGGACCAGCGAGCCCGAGACAAAGCTAAGCTCGCCGCAGTTCCTGGATCTCATTGAGGCGCGTGGACGCGCGTATGGGGAAAGAATTGGAGTTCGGTACGGGGAACCTTTCCACTGCCCCGTGCCGTTAGGTATTCACGACCTGTTCGACCTGGTCCACACGAAAGGCTGACCATAATCCGCCCAATTCAATGCGGGCATTCCGATTTACAAAACAAAGAATCGGGGGGCGCTTTCCCTGCGGAAGGAACGGATTTGGTACCAGGTCGTTTCAGGATTCCGTAGAGGGACCAATCTGGCGCGCTTCCTGAATTCGCCGGACAATCGTAAGCAGGAAGCCGACAACGAGCGTTACCGTGCCCATCCAGACCAAATTGATCATCGGTTTGATGCTGGCTTCAACAACGAGTGTTTCCCCCCTCGCAGGAACGGAAGGATCTTCAGGGAGGACCACCTTCAGAGCGACCTTCGATCTGGAGGGGTCTTCCCGATCCGGCATGATTCGATCAAGGATCAATTCGTAGGATTTCCCATCGGTCGTGGTCAATGTAGCGGGAACGGGCTTCATTCCCGATTGGGACCCCAAGATCGTGACCGTCACGTCCTTCGGCTTTACGCTCTTACTCTCCAACACCCTGAGTTTCGCACTGATCGAGAACTCCCTCCCCTCGATCATCGCCGTCCTGTCAACATCTCCAAAGTCCCTGAACCGGATCTTCAGATCCCCTGCGGTTCCCTCCTCCCCCTTCATAAGTTCGAGCGCCTGTTCTCTCCGTCCCGATGTCGGTTCCTCGAGCGACAATGGCGCCACGTACACGTCCCGCGTAAGCAAATTCTTTAAATCCGGATGACGCATGAGGCCTTTTGTGAAATCACTGTAGTACATTGTTGGCGCAACCGTATGAATCTTGCCATTCTTTTTCATCTCAACCAGGAACCCGTACCGATCCCTGTCCACGGGCACATAACCCTTATAGGTCATTTCATATCCAAGCGCCTGTACTGGTATTCCCTTTTCTAATGTCAGCGTTTTTTGCTCGTCATATCGCTCTGAACTGATGAATCCCAGAAACAAAAGGGCGATTCCGATATGAGCCACCGATCCGCCGATGAATTTCGGGTTCCCCGCGTAAATTCCATACCCCACCTGGGCGTTCGCAACGAGTGAGAACACTGCACAGAACGCGAGAAGCAGAATCGCCGGCTCCTCCGTGGCAAAGACGGCGAGAAGCGCTGTACCTGCAGCGGCGACACCCAGGGATGGCATCATGGACCTCAGCACCGATCCTCCACTGGAATGCTTCCACCACAAGAGTTGTCCAAGGCCTGAAAGAAATGCCACGATCACTCCAAGCGGTAAATTGGTCTTGACATAGTAACTCATTTCCACAGCCGAGGCTTTTCCTTTGGCAATCGTTGTAATAATCGGCGATGATGTCCCGATCGTCACAAAGATCGCCATGAAAAACAGGGCGAAGGCTCCGAGGAACAAAGCGAATTCGCGGGAAAAAATCGAATGTTGGACGGGCTGAAGGGGCATTTCTCTGCTTCGTACCCAAAGGTATCCAAATCCAATCGCGGTAAAGAGCACGATGCAGCCAAGAAGCAACCAGTAAACCCACATTCCGGGATCCACGAACGAGTGCACAGAGGTTTCTCCGAGAACGCCGCTTCGGGTGAGAAACGTGCTGTAAAGAACTGCGAGGAACGTGAGGATGCTCAGGGCAAAATTTGTGCGCAGATATGCGCCGTTCTTGCGTTGTACGAGGGTCGTATGAATCGTGGCTACGCACAGCAGCCAGGGAACGAGCGAAGAATTTTCGACTGGATCCCAGCCCCAGAAACCTCCCCATCCAAGGGTTTCATAGGCCCAATATCCGCCCAGGATAATTCCGAGCCCCAGAATCATTGCGCCAAATACAAGCCACGGCGTAGCGACGCGGATCCAGGATGTGTAATCTCTGCGCATCAAACCGGCCACCGCATTGGCATACGGTACAGCCATGGCAGAAAATCCAACAAAGAGAATCTGGGGATGGATAACCATCCAGTAATTCTGCAAGAGGGGATTGAGCCCCTTTCCTTCCGCGGGATACTGCGCCCAGACGGACCGGGCATCGTCCAGCAGAACGTACAATCCCACACCAGCGGGAATGGGCCCCGTGCGTATCAAGTCATCGGGGAACCGGTCCCAGATAAACTCAAACGGATTCTTGACGATGAGCATCAGGAGAAGAAATGAGAGGATCAATGAGTAGACGCTCATAACCTCCGGTTCGTATTCGCGTTTCATGGAATATTGCATCAGGAACACGCCGATGAGGGCCGTATAGAGTGCCCAAAGCGTAAAGCTTCCCTCTTGCCCGGCATAAAACGTCGAAATAAGGAGTGGAAGTGGAAGGTCTGTTGAACTGTAATTCCAGACGTAAGCATACTGGAATTGGTTGGTCAGGATGAGGTAGAGAAGGATGGCCGCTGCAGACATCAGTCCAATCACCGCAGCGTGAAAGCTCATTCGCGCAAGCGGAACGATAGCGTGATGGTTGCGCGATCCCCGATAGTAGAAAAACGCCGACCCGAGGGCGGCGAGAAAGGCACCCTTGACAAAAAGAGCGCCCAGTATACCTGCCGTCATCCTCCGTGCCTCCGCTAGAGCGTATTCTTCACTGCTTCAGCATCCCCTTCATACTTCGAGGGGCATTTCGTCAGGACTTCTGTGGCGTGGAAATGGTCACTTTCGTGCCTTCCTTTTGCAACGACACTTTCTGCCAGCTCAAAATTGTTCGGTTTTGCCCCTTCCAGCACGACCTTCATGATCCGCTGGTTATCATCCTTCATATAAAAAGTGAACTGGGCCTTCTCCGCATTGAAGCCGCTCTCCAGGTCCTTCATCCAGACGCCCTTGACCTGGACTTTCCGTCCCGATTGTTCTGCAGTGTTGAAATCCGCGTACTCCACGTTCGATTCCATGAAATTCATCACGCCCAGCATGAGGCCGGCCGCGAGCACGACGATGGCAACAATGACTTTGATATTCATTCTAAGATTCCTTCTTCATTGTCCGCTCCAAGTCCTTGACTTTCCGGTCCAGCCGGAGGAGATATGCCACGATCCCCATCCAGACGAGCAAAACGATGGCCAAAACGATGTACATCTGATTCTGCGACATGAATTCAAGCATTCATTCTCCTTTGGTGTAATCAAGAAGGCCCGCATCGATTCTGGCGATGCGGAGGCGAAGGTTCAACAACCACACATACAGGAGATTGAAGCCCAGCAGCGACGTGTAGAACAGTACCCGCATGTTTGCCGCCATCATTCCGGATTCAAAGAGTGGTCCCGAGCCGCTGGAATCTCCTTGTGCGCCCGGGTGAAGGCCGCTCATCATTCGGGGCATGACAAAGATGAAGAACGGGACTGTCAAGCCTGCAACGATCGCGTACACGGCCGAAAGAGCGGCACGTTTTTCGGCCACTTCGAGTGCCGAGCGAAGAGCAAAATAAGCACCATAGATCAGGAGCAGAATAAGGATTGACGTCTGCCGCGGATCCCAATTCCAAAATGAGCCCCAGTTGAATTTCGCCCACACGGCCCCGCTTACCGTCGCCAAAATGCAAAACAGGAACCCGAGCCCGGCTGAAGAAACAGACTTGAGGTCGTACTCCAGATCCCGGGTCTTTAAATAGCGATATCCAAAATACATCGAAACAAGAAAAGCCAGTACGGTTGTCCAGGCTGTCGGCACATGAAAGAAAATGTTTCGGGCTTTTTCTTCGAGGCCGGGAATTACAGGAAATTCAAGCCACGATTGTGGTGACGGGGAAAGCGGAAGGGCGATACCGGCTATGGTAACAAGCGTGATAAGGACAACCGAGGCGTATTTCACTGCCCACATGTCAGTCTTTCCACACAAAATCGAACAAAAGATACGATCCTGCAGTCATGACCATAACATAGGAAATCAATACCAGAAAATCTACGGTTGCTGAGGAAAGCGGATCTCCGTCGAGCGCTTTCACCGTGGCGTTCATAACCGTCATCAACAGCACAACAACTACGGGAAACGACAAAACGGGATACAAAGTTCCTCGGGACCCCGCTTTTGCCACGATTGCGGCAATAATCGTCGCAGCCGACGCAAGACCGAGACTTCCAAGAAACAGCGTGATAAAGAAAATTGACGGCGTTTGAATGACGAATCCAGGAAAAGCAACAAGATAGACCCCGGTCACGCCGAGGATCAGCGTCAGAGTCAGGGCAACATTAAACAGCAGCTTGCCAAAGTAGACAACTCCTGGGGAAGCAACAAGCTGAAGCGTCAGGGACGTGCCCCGTTCCTCTTCACTGACGAACGTGCGTGAGAGACCGGACATTCCTGTGAAGAACACCACGACCCAGAACATGCCGGCCAATACGACGGTGCTGGGTGTATCTCCTCTCAGGGCAAACAGGATGACAGCAACAGCTGTGACGACGAACATGACAAGTGCATTCAGCGCGTATCGCGTTCGGATTTCGGACTTTACGTCCTTGACCACAACCGCCATGGTCTTCGTTACTGCACTCATCGGTTCAGTTCCGCCTCAATAAGCACGCCCTGCCGCCTTCCTGCTGAGATCTCATGCACCCAGATGGATCCGCTTCCCACATCGCGCCGCCTCCCGTTCATCGTTTGTTGCCACGACAAGAACCCGCTTTTTTGCGGAGTCAAGAATAGCAGTCACTGCCTGAATCCCATCCGCGTCAAGATTGGCGCTGGGTTCATCAAGCATGAGGATGTCGGGATCATCCACCAGTGCAACGACGTACTTCAGCTTCTGTTTCATCCCTGACGAATACGTTCTTACAAGATCATCCCGGCGGCCCCAGAGATCGAAGGATGCCAGAAGGCGTTCACAGACATCACTTGAGGCAATTCGGGCGGAGCGGATCCTGGAAATGAGCTCGATATTCTCGAGAGCCGAAAACTCGTCATAGAGTTGAAGGTACGGTGAGACAAATCCGATCCGCGTGCGGATATCCTCCGGTTGATGCTTCTCTCCGTCCACCAGGTAGTGAACAGCACCCCCTGATGGCGTCAGGAGGCCGGCAAGAACCTTCAGCAACGTCGATTTGCCGGATCCGTTTTTCCCTGTGACGGCAATCGATTCTCCCCTGGCAACGGTGAAGGAAATGTTACAGAGAACACTCCGTCTATTAAAGCTCTTTGAAATATTATCGACCGCCAGAGTCACGCTTATCGGATAAGGAGAAGTTTCCAGGTATAGTCGCGCATAGCCGTCTTCACATGAAAAAAGTGAACTCCCGAAGATACATGAGAAGAGAAATCCGATACGGGGATGGTCACAACGGCTTTTCCAAGAGGACGGGTCACGGCGTAACTACCACGGTACACGAGATCGAGCGAGGGGCTCAGGACATGCACGTCGGCCGGTCCATCAAACGAACCATCGGCGGGCAGCGTTAGCACCGAAGTAAACGCCAGGCGGAGAGGATTGGGGGCCGGGAAGGAGTTCGCGCCAGCGTCCATCCCTGTAGCGGTACTCACATAGCGTGTCCGCCAATTTTCGTACGAAGCCGAAAGAAAAGCGGCTGAGCCTCCGCGGAAAAGCGCCTGCACGGCACCCGACGAGGTCTGTGAACCCACGCTGACCTCAAACGTCTCGCTGCGACCTTCATATAGTTGGTCAAGGTCGGCGTGCGCAAGGACTGCCACAAGCGTATCATCCGAAAAGAGGAATCCATGATATTGAAGCGACCAGGGCCATGCCGATCCACTCAGAGCGCTCTTGAAACCTGAAACGACAATCGACGAATTCATCGTCATGGATGGGAAGTATTGTGCCTCACGATAATACAAACCTGGTTTGGACCTGTGAGACGTAAAAAGGTTCCACGTACCGAACTCGAGGAACGCAAGGCGCAGATCGCTTCCTTTTCCCCGAAGAACCTGATCCATGCTTGCGACCGCGGGCACAGACCTCATCGTTTCCCAGATTTTCCTCATGGTATCCGCTCCGAATCTATCCTCGAGGAAGAAAGCCCACACACTCCGTTCGTAGCCGCGAAATGCCCCCTCGTACGCGTTAAAGGGCCTTGATTGGCCACGTGCGTCGACGAAATCGACGAAGAAGTTCGGCAGATCAAAACGATAATCATTAATGTCATCAAAGACGGTTTCTTCCATCCACACAGATGACAACTCGTAAAAATAGAAATCGGAGGATGGGACATCAAGCCAGACACCATACGCTCCCACCTGAATGGCGTGATGAAACTCGTGGGCTGCCGTGACGCGCAACCCGGCAAGACCCGGAGTTCTCTCACCGAGGAAATCGCGATCAAGGACGATAAACGTAGGATACCGCTGACGCGGGCCAGTATCGAGAGCGTCGGAGGCATCCCAAACAGTATACCCGAATGTGCCGGGACCCAATTCCCATATATACACATCGTACTCATTCCCGCCTCCTTCCTCATTGTCAGGTGGCGGCGGAGCGAATCCAAGTCCGGTAATTTCCCGTTCCCAACAGTACTCAAGAATGCTTGCAACAGAATCGACGTACTGCTCGTGGGAATTGGCAGCGCGAAGTGTGTCCCCCTGGAGCATGGCCGGCTGATGAGACCCTGTCGAATCATAGTGGATTCTGAACCGGCTTTGGGCGCTCAGTCGGTTTTTTTGCGCGGGAGGTCTTTGAAGAAGGCTGATAAGGCTTTGGCGGCTTTCGAGCGACATTCGCGGCCAGAGATGCATTGCATCAAAGATCAGCGGTGTGCCGCATTTCCCCGGTCCTGCCGTTGTTTCGGGAAGCCAATCTCTCTGCAGGCGCGCAAGGGGCCCTGGCTCCTGGGTCAACAGCATCATCGGTGCGGCAACGTACAGGACGAGGGCAGCAATGTATTTCATCGCCCGCTGCTCCATCCTCGCCCACCCGCAGGGGAGACTACCATGCCACGCTCCAACCCCACAGTGTGTCGCCCGGCTCCCGTCATACGAGCCTAGGTCCCTTCCCTGCGCACCCGTAACCGCTCAGACCTTCGGCGCGCAGCATCGCGGAACCTCCGCCGTTCGGCCGGACTTGACGGGTGAATCGGGGGAACCGGCACAGTCTTCCCGTGGTCATCAATGGCCACAAATGTCAGATATGCCGAGTTCGCGTGCTTGCGGACTCCACTCAGAAGATTTTCGGATGTGACCTTCACTCCAACCTCCACAGACGTTGTGAAGGCCCTGTTGACAGAACCCTGCAGGATCACCACTTCTCCCTCCTTGATCGGATGGAGAAAATTGAGTTTATCGACCGATGCGGTGACACACACACGATTCGTGTGGCGGGAAGCGGCAATGGCCGCACAGATGTCAATCCAATGCATCAGCTGACCGCCAAGAAGATTCCCAAGCTGGTTGGTATGATTGGGGAGCACCATCTCTGTCATCTCCACCTGGGAATGTCTCACCGATTTTGGTTTGAGCGATTTCATGGTTTCCTGTCCCCAAGAACCCGATTTGTGTCGGTGAGAGTCTGCACTGGGGTAAGACCGATGCTTTTCAGGCGGTCGTCGATTTCCCTGAGAAGGGACTCTGCGTTCGGCCTCCACTCGCTCGCGGGATACCGTTCAAGAAAGCCCTTCAGAACATCACGGGCTTCTCGGTACCGTTTCCTGTAAAAGAGCACCTCACCCTTCTTGAAATACGCCGACTCGGCATATTGGGAATCATGATGCTTTTCGAGCACGTGGTCAAACGAGATCCCCGCGGCCCGATAATACTCCATCTTCATGTAAATGAGTCCGCTCTCGAATTCCTTCCGAGCAAGTTTCGTATTGAGCTCAACGATCTTTGCTTCCGCCTCCGGAACCCGCGGATCCGTCGGATGATACTCGATGAACGCCTGAAACTGATCGATGGCCTTCTTCGTTTCTTCCTGCTCAAGGTAATACGGCCTCGACTGCTCATAATGGGACAGTGCCTTCTTGTAACGTGCGTCGGCGACCAATTCGCTCGTTGGCATGGAACGAATTACGACGTCGTACTCATAGGCCGCAAGAATGTACTCCCCCCTATGGAACTTCGCCTCACCCATGAGATACTGGGCATCGTCAGCAAGTGCAGCTCCGGGATACTGAAGGGTCAGAAGCCGGAATTCGTCATAGGCTTCCTGATAATCCCTGTTCTCGTACAGTTTCATTGCGCTCTCAAAAATCGCCTCGGCACTGCGCGGGGGGGCCACCTCATCCTGTGAACATCCGGCCAGCAATCCAGCTACCGCACACACCATTGCATATCGGAACATGTTAGTGATCGAAACGGCTGACGACAAGTTCGGTTCCCTTTCGTGTGATCCGTACTGATGAAAGACGCTGCAGGCGGGTCAGGATGCTCTCCACCACCTCCTCGGACACTGAAAATGTCGGCCTGTTTGAGGCCAGGAAAGGCACGAGCGCAACGTTTTCCACCTTCGTTTGACCCCCCGATTTCCGCACCGTTAACGATGCCCCGAATGATTTCTGTGTCCATTCGCGCTGCTGCTGAAGAAAGAGGCAGTTCCCCAAGGAGTAGAAGATCCACGTATTCTTGTACAGCTCTATTCCCTGAGGGACATGTGGGTGATGGCCGAACACCACATCAGCCCCGGCATCTGCTAACATTCTCATCTGACCCAACGTGTATTTTGACGGTGCATCGGCGTATTCGACACCGCCGTGGTAGCTCGCGATCACGAGGTCCGCCACCTGTCGAAGATCACTGATCTCACGTTGCATCCTTTTCCCCTCAAAAACTGAGATCCGCCCCGACCATTCTTTCCCTCTGTTGACAAATTCTGTATAAGCGAGAAATCCGAGACGGATTCCATTTCGCTCTACGACCGCTGGCGGAAACAGTTCAACCGAATCTTTCGAAGTGCCGGTCCAGAGAACACCTTCAGCGGCAAGAAAGTCGATTGTTTGGGCAAGGGCCTCGCGGCCATAGTCGAACGCATGATTGTTAGACGTTGAAACGACTGAGATTCCCCCAAGGCGAAGGGCCTGCGCCGCCTGAGGAGGAGCACAGAAGCGGTATCGATCGCTCGGGTGCTGTGTTTCCCCGCCGAGGTCGGCAATCTGGCTTTCCAGATTCGCGAAGACGACATCGTAGCTGACCAAAACCTGCTGCATCTCCCCGAACGGGTATGCTATGTCACCTGTCAGGAGAACCTGACCGACCGAGCGCCCGAGGTTCACATCGCCGAGCGCCATGACTGTGACACGCGTCGAATCCTGAACCTGGGCCGGCGAATGCGGTGCAATAAAGGCCAGTGCAACGACTGCACAGAGCGTCGTGAACCTACCCGTAGATGCCACGCAGTTTCAGGGTCGATGCGACCTTATCGATCGCGAGGATGTATGCTCCGATTCTGAGCGTCACGTTGAACCGGTCGGCCGTTTCATAGACCGCCGTAAAAGCAGACTTCATCATTTTCTCAAGGCGCCTGTTCACGCGTTCAAGCGACCAGAAGTATCCGACGCGGTCCTGAACCCATTCGAAGTACGATACCGTAACGCCCCCGGCGTTTGACAGGATATCGGGAATCACGAGGATCCCGCGTTCCTGGAGAATTGGATCCGCTGTTGCGGACGTCGGACCGTTGGCTCCTTCACAAATGATCTTCGCTTTGATCTTCGCTGCGTTTTTTCTCGTTATCTGGTCTTCACGCGCCGCGGGCACCAACACGTCGCAGTCCAACTCAAGCAATTGCTCATTCGTGATCGATTCGCCTCCGGAAAACCCGGCAAGCGTCTTGTTCTTTGCCGTCCATTCCAACGCCTTGCCA
Source organism: Ignavibacteriales bacterium (assembly GCA_016207365.1). GTDB lineage: Bacteria > Bacteroidota > Ignavibacteria > UBA10030 > UBA10030 > JACQPU01. The sequence goes on from JACQPU010000171.1 coordinate 15,259, forward strand.
AGATCAATACCCTTCTTGTTATAGTACCCGCCTGACACATCACTAATGGCAATGACCTTGCAACCTTGCTCCTGCATGAGTTTGGCCGAGACCGCACCAACGTTTCCAAATCCCTGCACAACCACCGTGGTTTTTTTGGGCTTCATTCCCAATCGTTCCATGGCGGCAAGGGTCACAATCATGCATCCACGGCCTGTTGCTTCTTTTCTTCCCAGTGACCCTCCCAGAATGAGCGGCTTTCCGGTCACAACAGCTGTTTCTGTCCGCTTCATGTGCATGCTATAGGTGTCCATGATCCACGCCATGATTTGCTCATTTGTGTTCATGTCCGGAGCCGGGACATCCTTGTCCGGACCCAGAATCTCGAGCAAATTCGCAGTGTATCGCCGCGTGATCTTCTCGATTTCGAGCAAAGTCAGTTTTGATGGATCACAGCGCACGCCCCCTTTGGCTCCGCCAAACGGGATGTTCATGATCGCGCATTTCCAGGTC
>JACQPU010000012.1 GCA_016207365.1 Ignavibacteriales bacterium
CGTGGATCTTCTCGAGGGCGAAGGCGCGGGAATCAAGAGCGCCACGATGGAGGTCGTGGGAAAGTACGCCTACGGGTACCTGAAGGCAGAGAGCGGCGTGCACAGGCTTGTCAGGATTTCGCCCTTTGATGCAAATGCTAGGAGGCACACCTCGTTTGCGTCGGTGTTCGTGTACCCGGAGATGGAAGATGACGTGGAGATTGAGCTGAATCCCGTCGATCTGAAGATCGATACGTATCGTTCAGGCGGAAAAGGGGGGCAGAACGTCAACAAGGTGGAAACAGCCGTCAGGATCACCCACGTCCCGACGGGGATTGTTGTTGCCTGTCAGCAGGAGAGATCCCAGTTTCAAAACAGGGAACGAGCCTTGAAAATGCTCAAATCCCGGCTTTATCAGTTAAGAAAGGAAGAGGAACAGGCAAGGCTGAGTGCAATCGAAAGCACAAAAAAGAAGATCGAATGGGGGAGCCAGATACGCTCCTATACGTTCCACCCCTACACACTCGTCAAAGATCATCGGACAGGCCATGAAAGCGGAGACGTGCAGGCCGTCATGGACGGCGAGATCGATGAATTCATCAAGAGCTATTTGCTTGAATTCTCCAAACGATAGCGTTGTGTAGCATGAATCTCTCGTACTTCATAGCCGGACGGTTTCTGCGTTCCCGGCGAAACCGAGGATTCATTTCGTTTATCACATTCTTTGCCGTCGTCGGCATTACCGTCGGCGTCGCCGCCCTTATTATTACCCTTTCGATCCTGCGGGGGTTCGAAAACACGATCAAGGAAAACATCATCGGCTTCACAGCGCATCTTCAGATCTATGGATTTCAGAACCAGGCTTTGACGACCCCGGAAGCCTCGGTGCGGAAGGTGCGAGAACGGTTTCCTGAGGTGAGATCCATGTCACCCTATGTGTCTCGCGAAGCCATGATTCGAACAGATCGGGGGATAGACGGCGTTCTGCTAAAAGGAATCGAACCGTCTGCGGTTTCTTCGCCAGCGGCCCGCTACCTGGTTAAGGGATCGTATGATCTTGAGCGTCCCGTTGAAGGCAGTGCGCCTGTGATTTTGGGCAAACGCCTGGCGGAGAGGCTCGGCGTGAGTGTGGGAGATCCGGTCCTTGTGTTTGCCCTTGGTGGGTACAGTCTCACGCTGTCACAGACCCGTATCATGAAATTCCGCGTTACGGGAATTTACGAGACCGGGATGGAGGAATACGACGCAAGTTATGTGTATGTCCATCTGAACAACGCACAGAAGCTGTTTCAGTATGGAAACGCAGTAACGGGGTTCGACGTTCTCGTGGGCGATCTGAACCGTCTTTCTGTTCTTTCGCGGGAAATTCCCGAGGCTCTTGGATATCCGCATTATACGCGAACAATGTTCCAATTGTACAGAAACCTGTTCTCATGGATCGACCTGCAGAAAAGCCAGATTCCCATACTCCTGGGATTGATTATTGTAGTTGCAACGGTGAATATCATCGGTGCGCTTCTCATGATGGTGATGGAGAAGACAAAGGAGATTGCGGTTCTGAGGACATTGGGGGCAACAAGGACAACGGTCAATCGCGTATTCCTTCTCCAGGGGATGTTCATTGGAGCGGTTGGCACTCTTCTTGGCAACGGATTGGCGTACGGCCTGTGCTGGATTGAACAAACCTATCGGCTCATCTCGCTTCCTGCGGGGGTCTATTACATGACTCATGTACCGATTGAGCTTCATTGGCTTAATTTTGGGCTCGTGAGCGGGGCTGCCCTCCTTCTTTGCTACCTTTGTTCTCTTCTGCCGTCGCGCTTCGCCGCAAAGAGCGACCCTGTGTCCCTCTTGAGATTTGCCACATGAAACTCGCGCAAACCATTGCCTTCAGGTATCTGAGATCGAAACGCCGGATCGGATTCGTCACCGTCATTTCCATGATTTCTATCGGAGGTGTGACTGTTGGCGTTGCGGCGTTGATCATTGTTCTCTCGGTTTTTAACGGATTCAACGGACTCGTGACGTCAATTCTGCTCAACTTCGATCCACATCTCCGCATCGAAGGAAACCGCGCACAGAGTTTGGAGGGTTACGATACGCTCATCGGATATTTGGATCATCAGGAGCGTGTTTCCGGTTTTGCACCGTACGTCTCGGGCAAGGCTCTTGTTGTTTTCCGCAATATCAATCGAGTGATAACTTTGAAGGGAATCGAGGACGCAAGGATTGATGCGGTTTCTGGAATACGAAATACGGTTGTGCTGGGTTCGTTCGACGTGAGCAGGAAGGGACGGGATGGTATCGTCATCGGCCTGACTCTCGCTGACCGCCTCGGGGCGGTCGTTGGAGACACGATCTCGATCGTGAGTCCTGCGGGCACGGAACCCGCGCTCCTCCAGATGGGACAGCCGTTGATACGGAGGTTCCTTGTCAATGGCATCTACGAGTCAAGGAACAAGGACTATGACGGCTTATATGCTTTTGTCTCACTGCTCGCCGGTCAGGAGCTTTTTGAGATGGGAAACAGCGTCAACGGGCTCGAGGTGCGATTATCTGACCTCGACGAAACTGGAGCCATCGCATCGAGGCTTGAAAGTCAGTTCGGCCGGGATTTTCGTGTTCTCACGTGGTACGATCTGCACCGCGAGCTTTATTCGATGATGGAAATCGAGCGCTGGATGGCCTACGTCATCCTGTCGTTGATTATCGGAGTGGCTTCGTTCAATTTGCTTGGTTCGTTGACGATGTCCGTGATTGAAAAAACCAGGGATATTGGAATTCTTCAGTCCATGGGCGCGCGTCAGACGACAATTCAGAATGTGTTCATGTTCCAGGGCCTTTATGTCGGCCTCCTGGGATCGGTATTTGGCGTCCTCCTTGGAGTGTTGCTCGTGTTTCTCCAGCAGGAATTCTCGCTCGTACCGTTGGATCCCACCGTGTACATTATTCCCGCTATCCCGGTTGACCTGCACTTGTCGGACGTAGTTCTCGTGCCGGTGACGGCCATTCTTCTTTGTTCGCTGGCTGCTTTGTATCCAAGCCGGCGGGCGGCAACCCTTATCCCTGTGGAGGCAATTCGGTGGGAGTAACACGACGGCCGGTCTTTGTCCGTGCTGAGAAGTTGTGGAAAGAATATGCGATGGGATCCACAACGCCGCTCCAGGTTCTTAAGGGGGCAGAAGTCGAGATAAGGCAGGGTGAGATCATTGTGGTGATTGGTCCGTCCGGCTCTGGGAAGAGCACATTGCTTCATATTCTCGGTGGATTGGATCAGCCCACGAGCGGCCTTGTCTCCGTGGGCGGTCAGAATCTCTTCACGCTTCCGGAGGATCAGCGGTCGGCTTTTCGCAATAGAAAACTGGGTTTCATTTTTCAGTTCCATCATCTTCTTTCGGAATTCACGGCCCTTGAGAACGTCGCCATGCCCGCCCTGATCAAGGGAGAAATGCTTAAGGAAGTACGGCACCGGGCGGAAACCCTACTTCGGGAGGTGGGGCTTGACGGCCGGATTGACCATAAGCCCGCCGAACTGTCCGGCGGGGAGCAGCA
>JACQPU010000173.1 GCA_016207365.1 Ignavibacteriales bacterium
GTACGGAGCCGGCCACCGGGGATCCGAGAGATAGCTTGTAAAGCTTTCTCCCTCTGCCGAGGGAGGTTCAAAGGAAAGGTTCCCGCCTGGATGCAGATAGAGATTCCGCATTGCAAAGTGACTTCGCGGCGGCCATGTGTCATACGACATCCACCGATTCGCTCCTGTCTGAAACGTGTGCGCTTCGGGGAGATTCAGCGAATCCTTGTCTTTCAGGTGATAGGCAAACCACGGCGCCTGGATGCGCTCGCGGAAATAGAGACTCGGCGCTGTACTGTCAAAATCCACATTCCCCAGCTTATCCCCCCGGGGCCAATTCCATCCACCGTGATTCCAGGGACCGGCCACGAGGAAATTCTGATTGTTCATATCATGCTTCTCGAGTTCCTCGTAGATCTTCAGCGGGCCGAAGAAATCTTCCTGATCCCACCATCCCACCACGTGCAATGCGGGAACCGTCACGCGCGTGAGGTGCGGGAGTACCGAGAGATTCTGCCAGAACTCGTCGTAATTTGGATGTTCACCGTAGTTGTTCCAGGTCGGAATGGCCCCGTGGAAATATTTTGCATTGACGTTGGAAAGCGGTCCCAGCTTCAAGTACCATTCGTAGGTATCGTATTGGTCGAAAACAAACGCGGTGTCACGCGATGATGCTTCCATCCTAAAGGCATATTCGAATCCGTAGCTCAACCTGAAGGCTCCATTATGATGGAAATCGTCTCCCAGAAACATATCGCCCGGTGAAGCCTGGGGAGACGCAGCTTTGAGGGCCGGATGGGGATTAAGCATGGCCATGACGGTGAGCCATCCCGGATAGGAGACACCAAAAATTCCCACGCGCCCGTTGTTTGATCGTACATTGTTCAGCAACCATTCAATTGTATCATAGGCGTCAGTGCCTTCGTCAATTCCCTTCAGATCCTTCGATGGTGGACGCATCATCATAAAGGTCCCTTGCGATTTGTACCTTCCGCGTATGTCCTGGAACACAAAAATGTATCGTTCATTTGCGAGTTCGCGGAGCGATCCGTTGAGGCGCTGCGCCGTTCCCGTGGCATTGTATGGTGTTCGGATCATGAGAAAGGGAAGGGGAGCCTTGACGTCCCGGGGAACATAGATTTCAGTATAAAGGCGAACATCGTCACGCATCCGGATTCGCGCCTCGATCCTGTCGTAAACGTCCGAAGGATTCGCCTGGAAGAAGGCAGCGGCGAAACCGGGGAGCACGAGGGAGAGGAAGAGAAAGAGAACAAGGAAACGATGGAGTGCGCGATGTTTGATTTGCATGATGAATCCTCGTGCTCAGATTAGACCGTCAAAAGTGTTGTCGGCACTGTCGGATTTTCCTCTTTCCGGAGGTGAATGGTTCGGCCGGGGAGGAGATGGAGTCGAATTCGGTTTCTTGAACATCGGTCGTGGAACGTGAGCTTCATCGTCGTCGGCCTGAAGCGTGAACGGGAGCGGATTGAGAAACCGTTCGATTGACAGGTAGATCCCCCATCCGATAGCACCGATGCCGATAAGAATTCCGACGAAGTAAAAAACGTCTGCCCAGGTGCCTGCCGACTCCAGCATGTTCCATTCCCGGAATAAGTTCCACCAGTCGTGTCCGACTTTGTGCCCGGCGAGGAGTGGAAGACGGCGCACGGGGGCATCGCGCATGTAGAGGCTCACATCCATCATGTTCGTACCCACCCAAAACAGGGCGAACGGTGCAATGAAATGCGAACTCTTCCGGAGCGCTATGATAAACGACAAAAGCGGAAATGCAATCTGCCAGAATGAACCGCCCAGAATCGTCATCGTTCTGCCGAAAAAGAAAAACCGCGCATGTCCGCCTTCGTGAATGAACACGAAGATGCCATTGCGGATTGCCCGGAGCAGAAACGGCCAGGGCTGGCCTGGAACGTATTCATAGAACACGTCGGCGGCCTGGATGAGATAGATAACAAGAAGGAGGTAAACGGCGATCTTGATGCCGAGAGGGATGTAGCGCCCGAGGGGATCTTGTTTGGGAATGGGAGGGTTCATACCAAAAAAAGAAACTGCATCGAACGCGGAGAAATACATGGAAGCTGCAGAGCGTGCTGAGAAAGTATCGCACCGTCAGCGTTCTCTGTGCTCCTCCGCGTCCTCAGCGTTTGTCTTATTGTTGCGTCTCTTTTTTCCTCCAGCTCGCGAGTAAAACGCCACCAATAAGCATGGATACCAACCAATAGCCGCCATCAATCAACCAAAGAGAGAAGGGCTTCATGGTGTAAATCTGATTCACAAAAATCGTCGTAGCGACAAATCCGAGCCAGGACCAGAAGCCGGTCTGGGCTCCTTGTTTTGGCGTTGTGGCCTTTGTATAAGAGACAAAGTGTGCCATCACATAGTATACAATGAAGAAAGCAATGAAAGATCCGATGTAGGTCATGGCAACTTGACCACCGGACATTCCTTGAGCCATTTCCATTGTGACGCCCGTTGCCTCCATCCACATTTGCTGGAACATCATTCCGTACCAAAGCCAGCCAACAAAGAACTGGATCAATGCAGCAACAAGAACAGCGGGGTAATGAATCTTGGGCTGCTCCATTGGAGCCTCCTGAGATAATGGTGGTGTTTTCCGGCCGCACAATCCGACGAATCGGCTTATGGTAGCTTTCTTCGCGGGAAAATGCAAGGAGGAAGGAAGAGGGGCAGAACGGATCTGCCCCAGCATGAAAGAAGAATGAGATCGCCGCGGACTTCGGTGTCAGCGGGCCCGAGCCGAAGGCCATGGCTCAAAAAACTCCAATGAGGCTTTGGAGCCTTCGAGCTCGAGCAGCCGCTTTTTTCTCCACAACCCCCCACCGTATCCCCCCAAGGAACCGTCTTTGTTAATTACGCGATGACAAGGAATCAGGATCGCAATCCTGTTCATTCCGTTTGCTCTTCCAACGGCCCGGACAGACTTCGGCGATCCAATCTTTCGCGCAATGTCTTGGTACGATGCGGTGGTTCCCGGCGGAATCGTCAGAAGCGCTTTCCAGACTTTTTGCTCGAAGGGATTTCCGGGGAATATGATCGGGACGGAAAACTGCGTTCGCGTACCGGCGAAATATTCCTGGAGCTCCTGCTGGAGCCGGGTTAAATGCGGGTTGGTGCCTGGAACAATGGCACTCTTGAAGTGCCGGCGTAACCGGGTAAACTGATGTTCGAGCATTCGCCGGTCGCTGAACTCAAGCATACAAACGCCGTCGGAAGTTGCAGCCGCCACAAGAGGCCCGAGCGGGCTCTCGATCCAGCAAGTGACGACACAATCAGCAGTCCTGCTCTTCCCCGGAGGATTTCCGAAAGTTCTGACAAACGCATCGCGGAATCCACTGTGAGATGAATAACCTGTACCGAGACTCACATCGTCCAGATCTGCACCCTTTCGGATTTGTTCCAGGGAAAGGCCCAGTCTGCGGCCCCGGGTGTAAGCCTGAAACGTCATGCCATAATGCTTGAGAAAATACCTCCGGGCTCTCGCGGGATCTATTCCCATCGATCGGATACGTGGGTCTGAGAACCTGTCTGTCGGATGTTGCTCGATTTCGCGAAGCAGTTTTCCCACCCATTCCGGCGGAGCTCCGTTTGTCTCCATCGGCCGGCACCGTTTGCAGGGTCTGTACCCGGCAAATACCGCCTCTTTCGGAGAGGCAAAAAACTCCACGTTTTCCGGATGCGGCTTTCTGGCAGAACAGGAAGGACGGCAAAAGATACCGGTTGTACGGACGCCAAGCCAAAAAATACCGTCGTACGAAGCGTCACGCCTCGTGTAGGCCGACTCCATTTCTGGTCGTGAAGGAAGATGTGCCATACGGGTTCTCCTAGAAGATAACAAATGATCGGAAAAATACCGTTCGGCCTTCCATTCCTCCACCGAAATTTTGACACGGATTTTTTCTGTTTTATCGCTGGCCAAGCGCAGACGTTCGTTTCCGAATTACAAGAAGAGCGGTTCCGACGACTCCGGCAACGAGAAGTCCAATGTCCTCAAGCACTTCCAGCCGCAGCGCGGCTGTGAATCCAATCAGGGACCAGAGCGCTGGAATCACCAACAACCATCTGGGGAAATCTTTGGTCCACACCAGAATCCCAAACGTGAAGATTGTTGCCAGAAGAAATCGGCGAAAACAGTTAAAACCGAAATGGATTGTCAGAAA
>JACQPU010000175.1 GCA_016207365.1 Ignavibacteriales bacterium
GATCCCCGCCAGCCCAAATGTTCAGAGTGAGGCGCCTGGTGAATCCAATTAAGGGGCCGGGGCTGGCGCCTTTGGCGGAAAATCCGACCACCAGCTCAAGGAATTGATTCATTGATTCATCGAATTAATGGTTCTATGATCGATGGTTCAATGATTCAATGATCACCTCCTGTAATTCCTCCTTTCAGATTTTTTGTTGATTTTCCCCGATTTTTGGATTATTTTTCGTCTTCCCATTTACTTCATTACCCCAAAAAGTCCGCAGGAAAGGCTGCTCATGAACGAAGGCACCGTAGTCCAGGTCATTGGTCCAGTCGTCGACGTCGATTTTTCCGGAGGAAAGCTTCCGGCGATTCAGAACGCGGTCAGAATACCACGGAAGAGCGTTGAGGGCGTTGAGGAAGACCTGATTTGCGAAGTCCAGCAGCAGCTGGGGGAGGACCGTGTGCGGACTGTGGCCATGGATTCCACGGACGGGCTGGTGCGCGGAATGAAGGCATTTGACACGGGGGAGCCGATCTCTGTGCCTGTCGGCCCCAAGGTGCTGGGAAGATTGCTGAATGTCATCGGTAAACCGATTGACGCGCTGGGGCCGGTCGAAGGTAAGTCGCGCTATCCGATTCACAGGCCGGCTCCGGGATTCGATCAACTCACGACAAAAAGGGAAATGTTCGAAACGGGGATCAAGGTCATCGATCTGCTTGAGCCGTACACACGCGGTGGCAAAACAGGGCTCTTCGGCGGCGCCGGGGTCGGAAAAACGGTGTTAATTCAGGAATTGATTCATAATATTGCCAAGCACCATGGCGGCTACTCCGTTTTTGGAGGCGTGGGGGAGCGAACGCGTGAAGGCAACGATTTGTGGCTGGAAATGAAGGAATCCGGCGTTCTTGACAAGACGGCCCTGGTGTTTGGCCAGATGAACGAACCGCCAGGCGCCCGCGCCCGAGTGGGACTAACTGCCTTAACTGTTGCAGAATACTTCAGGGATGAAGAAGGCAAGGACGTACTTCTCTTTATCGATAATATTTTCAGGTTTGTTCAGGCAGGTTCGGAAGTGTCGGCCTTGTTGGGACGAATGCCTTCTGCGGTGGGCTATCAACCCACGCTTGGGACCGAAATGGGTGAACTCCAGGAACGAATCACATCAACAAAAAAGGGTTCCATCACGTCCGTTCAGGCGATTTATGTACCGGCAGACGATCTGACCGACCCGGCGCCCGCAACGACATTTTCTCACCTCGACGCAACCACTGTGTTGAGCCGACAAATTGTCGAAAAAGGAATCTATCCTGCAGTCGATCCGCTTGATTCCACATCCCGTATTCTTGACCCGAACGTTGTCGGCGAAGAACATTACTCAGTGGCTAAGCGCGTCAAAGAAATCCTCCAGGCATACAAGGATCTGCAGGATATTATCAATATTCTCGGAATGGATGAGCTGTCCGAAGAAGACAAACTGACGGTGGCACGGGCCCGAAAGATCGAGCGGTTCCTTTCGCAACCGTTCTTCGTCGCCGAGCAATTCACAGGATACCAGGGAAAATATGTGAAGCTGGAGGATACGATTCGGGGATTCAAGGGGATCATTGAGGGTGAGTATGACAAGCTGCCCGAATCGGTATTCATGATGGTCGGTGGAATAGAGGAGGCGGTTGAAAAGGCAAAGAAGATGGCGAGTTAAGAGATGACGGAGAAGACGTTTCATTTGGAAATTGTCACGCCGAAGAAGGTTGTTCTCAACTCTCGCGTAACCAGCTTCACGGCGCCCGGAATTCTCGGTGGTTTTCAAGTGCTTCGAAGCCACGCCCCATTCCTTTCGTCCATCGGTGTGGGAGAAGTCAAGGTCATTGATGAGGCGGGTCAGGAAGCGCGATTTGCCACGAGCGGTGGATTTGTGGAGGTTCGGGAAAATAAAGTGGTGATGCTTGCTGAAACGGCCGAGCGCGCGGACCAGATCGATATCCGGAGGGCGGAAAAGGCGCGTACCAAGGCTCAGAAGCGCCTTGCCGAAAAGGCCGTTGAGCATGATCTTGAACGCGCCAAGGCGGCTCTGCAACGGGCATTGAACAGGCTGAAGGTATCACAGAAACGATAATCATGTCGATGAATATGTCGACCTGGCAAACCCGTCGGAGAGCATCTGCGACGGGTTTCCTTTTTTGAAACCATGAGCGTCACTGTAGGACTGGAAATCGTCGCCCGTAACCCCGCACGGGCTCGCAGATGGGGCCGGTGTGGCTTGCTGGTCAATCAGGCGAGTGTGGATCGGGAAATCACGCCGTCCCAACTTGTGCTCAAGAAGATCCTTCGCGACAGGCTTCACGTCTTGTTCTCTCCCCAGCACGGGCTGTTTGCCGACAAACAGGACAACATGGTTGAAAGCGGCCACGGACGGGATCTCCTGTCCCGTCTTCCGTATTATAGCCTTTACAGTAATGTCCGCGAGCCGGGGGATGACATGCTCGAGGGGCTCGATACGGTCATTGTGGACATTCAGGATGTTGGCACACGGGTCTATACGTTCATATACACGATGGCAGGTATCATGCGCCGGTGCGCACATCTCGGAAGACGAGTTGTCGTGTTGGACAGACCAAATCCGATTGGAGGAACGAGGGTCGAAGGGAATGTGCTTGAGGACGATTCCCGGAGCTTTGTAGGGGGATACCCGCTCCCCATGCGTCACGGGATGACCATCGGCGAGCTCGCCCTTTGGATCAACGCGCAGGAATCAAAGCCTGTCGAGCTGGAGGTGATCCGGATGAACGGATGGAAACGGGCGCTGCATTGGAAAGATACGGGACGAGCCTGGATTATGACGTCGCCCAACATGCCTACGCCGGAAACAGCGGAGGTCTATCCCGGGATGGTGTTGCTCGAAGGTACGAATCTGAGCGAAGGCCGCGGCACAACAACGCCTTTTCTCACCTTCGGCGCCCCGTATATCGGCGACATTCAGAAGTGGCTGAAGACCATTCGGGAACTATGCGATCTCTCCGGCCTTGCCGTCCGCCCTGCAGTGTATGAGCCGACATTTCATAAGTTTTCTGGACACGTTTGTCGGGGATTGCAATGGATTGTGCTGAAGCCGGAACGTATCAAGCCATACCAGCTTGGACTTGGCGTCCTTCTGGCGACCATGCAGTGTGCACCTGGCGAGTTTCGTTTTAAGGATCCTCCCTACGAATACGAAACCGTGCGACCCCCTATTCAGCTGCTGCTTGGAAGCAGTTCATTGCCCCGTCGACTTGAAGAGTTTGCGCGAGGACAGTTGAACAAGAACACAATACGTGAGATAGAAGCGGATTGGGAGGACCCGCTCAGGGACTTCCTGCGCCGTCGCAGAGAGTGCTTGCTGTATTCCTGAATTCATTGACATTCTCTCCGTGAAGCCGTATATTTTTGCACCTTTTTTGTGAGAAAATCACCTCCAGGGAAACGCACAGCCGGAAAGCCGACACGACCGACGGTGGCTGAAGTCAACCTCTCTGCTATTGCATTTAATCTGAAGGGAGTGCGGAAAAAAGTCGGCGACCGTGTGCAGATCATGGCCGTCGTGAAAGCCAACGCTTATGGCCACGGCCTTGAGGGAGTATCAACGTTTGTCGAAAAAGGGCTGGTGGACTGTTTTGGCGTTGCTTTTCCCGAGGAAGGTCAGGCGCTGAGAATGTCAGGCATTCGAAAGCCCATTCACGTGTTCACTCTCCCCACCGAACAGCAGGCTCGCCTGTATATTGATCACAACCTCGAATCTACCATCAGCTCTGTCCGAGACGTCGCTGTTTTGCAGCGCGCTGCCGAAAAGTCCGGCAAAACTCTCCCGGTGCATTTGAAGATCGATACGGGGATGAACAGACTTGGGATTAAGCCCGAGGATGTGGATTCCGTTGTCTCTGCATTACGGAAGGCCCGCCGGGTGGAGGTTAAAGGGGTCTTCACTCACTTCGCAACCGCAGACGAGCCCAGGCGGGAATTTGTCATGTATCAGCTTGAAGAGTTTCGGAAGTCCATCGAACACTTGCGCGCGCTGGGTGTCGTACCGGAGGTTATCCACTGTGCCAACAGCGCGTCGATCCTCGATCTCCCCGAAACTTATTTCTCCCTGGTTCGGCCGGGGGTCATGATGTACGGATACTATCCTTCAAGAACCACTTCGGAGAGTGTTCCATTGAAGATTGCCATGACACTCAAGACCCGCGTGGCGCTGGTCAAGTGGATCAGACCCGGAGAGAGTGTCAGTTACGGCCGAAAGTTTGTGGCGACCCGGAGAACCCGCATTGCTACGTTGCCCATTGGCTATGCCGACGGATATACGCGGCTACTGACGGGTAAGGCTTCCGTGCTGGTTCATGGGAAGAAATTTCCGGTGGTAGGTTCTATCTGCATGGATCAGATCATGGTCGACGTCGGTGAGGAAGCCGTGGAAGTAGGAGAGGAAGCCATCCTCATTGGATCACAGTCGGGTGAAACGATTTCGGCCTGGGATCTTGCAGGGCCTTTGGGTACCATACCATATGAGACATGCTGCGCCATTTCTTCACGAGTGCCGAGGATGCACATCTCATGACACGGGCTCAACAGTACATTCAGTCGTTAATGGAGAATGTGGTGGAGGGACAGATTGCTTCGGACACGTATCGTCTGATGTTTGTGAAAATCACGCGAACCCTGTCGGACGCCGAAGACTTTGAGGGTGAGCTTCGCAAACTGTATAAGGTGGCGGGATTCAGCACGTTTGCGTTGAGCCTCATGTGGATTGCAGAAGAAGTGGAAAAGAACCCTGCGAAGGCCGAATACACCCTCCAGGAGCAATCGCTTGTCGTCTCCCATTTTCGGTATGCTATCGGTGATCTGGAACTGCCCCCACTGGGCGAGGATATCCCCGCGCCCGCGCTGCCGGAGCCCGCTCCGGAGGTTTTAGCTTCCGAAGAAACACCCGCAATGCCCGCGCATCTGGAAATGGAGCCCCCGGCTCCTCTTGCAGAAACCGGCCAGGAAACGTTTGCCGCGGCGCCAATTGCTGCTGGGAGTGAAAGCGAGTTTGCCGCGCTGATGGAGAAGTTTGTTGAAGCCATGCAGAGCGGGTCGGAAGAACGCGAGGGGATTCTGCAGTCCGTCCTTGCACAATGCAACGGATTCATGGTCGAAGGAAGCGGGGCCCCTGCCGATTTGAAAGAGTTTTGCGGATTCCTTGTTGAGTTTCTGAAGTACATCACGGAAAATGGCTTTATGGACGACGTGAGGGTCATGAATATTCTCTCCAACGTGTCTGCACCGGTGTCCTCCTGGGCCCAGGCCGCAGGGGACGCTCGGGATGGAATGCTCGCCGAGGGAATCGAGATTCTCCGCACGTTCAAATCGTTGTTTGAATAGCAAAGGGGAGATATGAATCATCTTTATGC
>JACQPU010000180.1 GCA_016207365.1 Ignavibacteriales bacterium
GTCTTGCCTCATTCCGATGATTTGCTCAGAGCGAGACGAGACTTTGCGCTGCTTCGGCTTGACATTGCCGCAGTGTTTGGATATATTTTTAGAGTAGTTTTCCCGAAAGGTATGGTTTAATGCAGGCACTGACAACGAAGCGAAGCAAGCAACGCGAAAGAATCCTTCAAGTACTAAGAAAAACCCGATCCCATCCGACTGCAGAATGGGTGTACGAACGGGTTCGTGAGCAAATGCCGAGGATTTCTCTTGGTACAGTCTACCGGAATTTGAATATTCTCAAGCAGCAAGGGAAAATCCGGGAGCTGGACCTTGGGGAAACGTCGCGACGATACGATGCATTTGTGGACGAACACTATCACTTCGTATGCCTCCAATGCGGACAAGTTAAGGATCTCGATGTCCCTCCTCAGGATGATCTGAATGAGCGGGTCCGGCACGCCATTCCCGGTACAATCCAGGCGCACCGCTTGGATTTTTTCGGGACATGCTCGGAATGTCTCCTGAGAGATTAAGGATTCCTGATTTCTTCCTTAAGGCCCGGCCCTTTTGAATCAAAGAGGGGGGATTGTTGTTCCTTTCGCACATCGCAAAACGGAGTTTTCATGGCCATCAAAGTAGGTGATAAGGCTCCAGACTTCATGTTGCCGGACACGGAAAAGAAGCCGCGTTCTTTGAGAGAGTTTCTCGGAAAAGCTACTGTTCTCGCCTTTTACCCTGGTGCGTTCACCGGCGTTTGCACCAAAGAAATGTGTGCTCTTAGAGACTCATTGTCGCAATTCAGCTCTTTGAGTGCCCAGGTCGTTGGCATTAGTGTGGATTCCCCGTTTGCGAACAAGGGCTTTGCAACTCAAAACAACCTCTCGTTTCCCCTCCTCTCCGATTACTCCCGCAAAGTCAGTAATGACTATTGCGGAGTGTACGATGGTTTCGGCGGACTCGCGGGCTACACGGCGTCGAAGAGGTCAGTCTTCATCCTGGATAAGGCCGGTGTCGTCCGGTACTCCTGGATTTCGGAAGACCCGGGCGTGGAACCACCGTACGACGAAATAAAGAAAGCGCTTTCCGCCCTGAATTAGACTACACCCCGCGGATCCGCCTCCGCACACCATGATCTCTTCCCTGATTCTCATCATCCAGGTTTTGTGTCTCAGTTTGTGGATTGGTGGTTCTGCCACGATCGTGTTGATTGTCAGCCCGGAACTCTCAAAACACCTTTCCCGGGAGCAGGCTGTATCGATTGCCGGAAAGGTCAGCCGACGGCTCGGTACACTGATGCTGCCCGTCCTTTTTCTCCTGGCGGCAACAATCCTTGTCCAGCTGGCGGGAATGTCAGGGGCCGCCAATCTGAAAATGCGACTCGCTCTCATTTTTGTCTTCGGTGGATTACTTCTCGTTGTGTACAATCGCTATCTCATTTCGCCGCGAATGCGTCGTGCGGCTGATGATGTCACATTTCGCAGACTGCATAACCGTTCGGTCACGCTCTTGGTTCTGAACCTATTTCTCGGAATCTCTGTTGTTATAACATTTATTGTCCCTGTTTCTTTATGATTATCATCCTCATCGCCCCATGAGCACCACCGGAAAGAAGGCTCCCGAGTTTTCGCTCCCAGATTCAGAGGGTCAGACAGTTCGTCTGAAGGATTTTCGCGGAAAAAAAGTGGTTCTCTACTTTTATCCGAAAGATCAGACTCCCGGCTGTACCAAGGAGGCTTGTTCATTCAACGACAGTCTTGCGGAGTATCGAAAGAGAGGAGCCGTGGTGCTCGGGGTCAGTGCAGATAGCGTGGAATCCCACAGCAAGTTCTCCAGGGCGTACGGGCTGACATTTCCATTGCTGAGCGATGGGGAGAAAAAAGTGATCAAGGCGTACGGCGTGTGGAAAAAGAAATCGTTGTACGGCCGTGAATTTATGGGAATTGAACGGACGACATTCGTTATCGATGAACAGGGAATAATTCGGGCTGTTTTCCCGCGCGTGAGGGTCGATGGCCACGCGGAGGCAGTTCTGAACGTCCTTGATGGCTTGGAGAAGATCCCATGATTTATATAACGCGGCGAGCAACATTCAGCGCGTCGCATCGCTTGTTTAATCCTGAACTCTCTGAGGAAGAAAACAAAAAACTCTTCGACAAGTGTGCCGGTCCCAACGGTCACGGACATAATTATGTACTGGAAGTTACGGTGGCAGGCGAGCCTGGAAAGAAAACCGGATATGTGCTGGATCTCAAGGAACTAAAGCGGATATTATCGCGGGAAATTCTTGAAAAGGTTGATCATAAACATCTCAATCATGATGTGGACTTCTTGCGGGGCGTCATTCCGACGGCCGAAAACATAGCAGTGGCATTTTGGAAAATCCTGGCGCCGGTCATCCCGAGCGGGAGGCTGCATGCCATCCGTCTCCAGGAAACAGAAAACAACACAGTCGAATACAGAGGCGAAATCGAATGAAGAGTGAATCGGTCGATGTGGGACGGATCGTTAGGGACCTACTTGCTGCAATCGGAGAGAATCCGGGCAGAGAAGGATTAAAGCGAACGCCGGAGCGTGTTGCCGGCATGTTTGAGTTTCTCACGAAGGGTTATGATGAGGATGTAGAACACGTCCTCAACGGTGCAGTCTTTACCGAACGTTACAGCGAAATGGTAATTGTGAAAGACATCGATTTCTTCAGCTTGTGTGAACACCATCTTGTTCCGTTCTACGGGCGATGTCACATTGCCTATATTCCCAACGGAAAGATCGTAGGACTCAGCAAGTTGCCGCGGCTGGTGGAGATGTTCAGTCGGCGGCTCCAGGTCCAGGAACGGCTCACGCAGCAGATTGCTGAGACATTGTTCCAGGAGCTGAAACCGGACGGGGTTGGGGTAGTAATGGAAGCAAGACATCTGTGCATGATGATGAGGGGAGTTGAAAAACAGAATTCCATCGCGACGACGAGCGCCATGCTTGGAAGCTTTCGCAATGACGTGAAGACACGGAACGAATTTCTTACCCTCATTCAACGTGACCTCCCGGCATAGAGACACTCTCAGGATTCTGGTCACGGGGACCAGTCGGGGTATTGGCCTTGCGGTGACCGATGAAATGCTGGCGCGTGGCCACACTGTCGTGGGGCTTGCTAGGACTCGGTTAGAATCACGGACCTCGGCAAAATTTGCAGGGAGGTTTTATGGGATTGTGTGCGATGTGCGAAAGGAAGCAGACGTCGAACGCTCCGTGAGGAAGGCCGCCTCCCTTGTTGGTCCCATTGACATGGTTGTTCACAGCGCGGGCATCACGGCTTTTCGAGAGTTTAGGAAGACGTCGATAAGGGAATTCGATGATGTTCTGGACACGAATCTCCGCGGCACAATACTCGTGACAAAGGCCGTTTTGCCTGCAATGATCCGGCGACGGTCGGGCACAATAGTGAACATTGTGTCCTATGCAGCAAAAACGGTTTATACGGATTCATCGGCCTATTCAGCCTCTAAGGCGGGTGTGACGGCATTGATGAACTCTCTGCGGGAAGAAGTGAGGAAATACAACATCAAGATCGTAAATGTGTTTCCGGGTGCCGTTGAAACTGCGATGTGGCCTGTCAGCGTGCGGAAGAAATATGGCAAAGTCATGATGTCGCCAGCGGAACTTGCTCAAATTGTCTGTGATGCCGTCACGCGGCCTGCACATCATGTGGTCGAGGAACTTGTTGTGCGGCCGGTGGTGGGGGATTTACGCATATGAGCCTGGATGGAATGGTTGCATTGGTGACCGGGTCCGGCAAGGGAATCGGCAGGGCAGTTGCAGAACGGTTTGCTCATGCAGGCGCCAGCATAGCACTGAACGCGCGAACCCGACGGGATTTGGAGACGGTTCAATCAGAGATTATTGCCCGCGGCGGCCGTGCAGTCATTGCACAAGGAGACATTACCAACGAGGAAAGTCTCGGAAAGGTCTTCGAGCAGGTGGATCGTGAATTCGGTCGCCTGGACATTCTTGTCAATAATGCGGGTATCGGTCGGTTTGCTCCTGTGCGGGATCTGCGGGTCGATGATTTCGATGCAATGTGGAATCTCAATATCCGGGCGCTTTTTCAGTGCACAAAGTTGGCTCTCGAACGAATGGAGCGTCAGGCGAGTGGGACGATTGTGAACGTATCATCGCTCGCGGGGAGGAACGCCTTTATCGGGGGAGCGGGATATGCGGCCACAAAATGGGCACTGATAGGATTTTCGCGATGTCTGATGCTGGAGGTGCGTGAGAAGAATATCCGTGTGATCGCTGTGTGCCCGGGATCCGTCGACACGACGTTCTCTGGAGAGCGCGATCCGGAGAAGGCCGGGAAGATCCTGGCCGCCGATGATGTTGCCGA
>JACQPU010000177.1 GCA_016207365.1 Ignavibacteriales bacterium
TATCGCAGCAAGAGGATATCACGTCCGATCATTAGCTCTTCGGCAACCGACGGAATTCCAGGCAGTCCAAGGCGTGTGGATTGAAACCCCTCATTCATGCTTCCACCATGCGTCATGGTCGCGTCTTCGGCATGTTGAATGACCGGCACGCCGTACATCGAGGAGTATTCGAAAGCCCTTCGCATGATATTGGCGTTCATGATGGGACTGCCGTCGTCCGAAAACCCCACCGCTCCGGCTTCGACAAGTTCAGCCATTGGCGAGAGTTCCGCTCCTTGTCGTCCCTTTGTTGCCGCGGCAATGGGATACACGTCGACAATTCCTTTGAAGGCATGCCGGGCTTTTTCCTGAACATAGCGGGCAACGGACTCATCGTCGATTGCGGGGTTGGTGTTGGGCATGCACGCAACACCCGTAAATCCGCCATAAGCTGCCGCCCTGCATCCGGTTTCAATGGTTTCCTTGTGTTCAAATCCCGGCTCGCGAAGGTGCACATGCATGTCCATCAACCCAGGAACAACCAGTTTGCCGTTGAGGTTGATTTCGCGGTCTGCCTTTTCCGAGATGGACTTCCCGAACTTCTCAATCCGTCCATCGACAACGAGCACATCAGACGTCTCGTCACGACCAGAGACAGGATCGAGAATATGAGCGTTCCGTAAGAGAATTTTCATGACACTGGAGGAAATCGAAGGTAGTTATTAGTCATTGGTTATTAGTTATTGGTCACTGGATGAATGGCTGCGATGTTCATGGATGCTGTAAATCCATTGGACATCAAACGCCATCCAATAACTGATAACCAATAACCATAATCCTTCCTTAACTGCTCCCCAGCAAATACAACACTGCCATCCTCACTGCCACGCCATTCGTCACCTGTTCCAATATCACCGAGTGTTCTCCGTCGGCCAGATCGGCGGAGAGTTCCACGTCACGGTTGATGGGACCCGGATGCATGATGGTGATTGGATGATCTGCGCGCACGACCCGTTCTCTTGTCACCCCAAAATATCGATGATACTCGCGAAGCGATGGGAAGAATCCTGACTCCTGACGCTCGAGCTGAATCCGCAGGACGTTCAGCACATCGACCGACGGAATGACATCTTCAAGACGATGATAGACCTTTACGCCAAGGCGTTCGATCTCGCGTGGGATCAGTGTTGATGGTCCGCACACGGAAATGTCGGCCCCCATCGTCTTCAGGCCGTGGATATTCGATCGTGCAACGCGGCTGTGCAGAATATCGCCGACGATGCATACGCGCAACCCCTCGAGCTTCCCAAACTTCTCTCTGAGGGTAAACATGTCAAGGAGGCCTTGTGTCGGATGTTCATGAGGACCATCCCCCGCGTTGATGACATTGGCCTTCACAACTCTGCTCAGAAAGTGCGCTGCTCCTGCCGAGGCGTGACGGATTACCACCATGTCGATCTTCATGGCCTCGATGTTCCTCGCCGTATCCTTCAGCGTTTCACCCTTGGAAACACTGCTTCCCGTTGCTGCGAAACTCACCACATCCGCAGACAGCCGGCGTTCGGCGAGTTCAAAAGAAATCCGGGTTCTTGTGGAGCTTTCGAAAAACAGGTTGACGATTGTTTTCCCCTGCAGCGGGGGCACTTTCTTGATGGGGCGATCGAGGACCTCTTTAAAAGAAACCGCGGTATCAAGGATCAGCGTCAGGTCCTCGCGCGACATCCCTTCGAGGCCCAGGAGATGGCGATGCTGGAGTTTCATAGATTCATGTTTCCGGATTCGTATCTATTGTGTATACTGCATCTTCCCCGTCGACTTCCGTCATCGTCACTTTGATCTCCTGTTTCAGGGAGGTCGGTACATTTTTGCCGACAAAATCCGCCTTGATTGGCAGCTCCCTGTGTCCCCGATCAACGAGAACCAGAAGCTCAATGGATGCAGGCCTGCCGATATCCATAAGCGCGTTGAGGGCAGAACGGACTGTCCGGCCTGTGAAGAGGACATCATCCACAAGGACAACGATCTTGCCGGCGATGTCAAAAAGAATCTCCGTGCTTTTCAATTCCGGCTGATCAAGACGTCCCCGTAGATCGTCCCGGTACAAGGTGATGTCAAGATATCCTACGGAGACCTGCTTCTTCTCGATCTGTCCAATGACCCCGGCCAAACGATTCGCAAGATGCTCTCCGCGAGTGCGTATGCCGACCAGCGCCAGATTCTCGGCTCCCTTGTTGCGTTCGAGTACCTCGTGCGCAAGCCGGGTAACCATCCGTTTAAACGCCGTCTCATCGATGACTTTGGTTTTCTTCATTTTGCATGATTGTCAAAAAAAATGCCTCCGATCCGGGCGAGGAGGAGGCAAGGGGAATTTTCGATTTTCAATTGTCGATTTTCGACCGTCGGTTGTAGATTGTTGACTTGGGACTGCAAATTCGCAATCGTCAATTGAAAATTCATTTCTTTTCCTTCCCTGCCTCGCCGGACAGGATTAAAGGGGCTATAGAGGGAACAGAGAAATTTTCAATTGTCAATTTTCAATTTCCGATTTGTCCACACCAATTGGCAACTGGAAATCGGCAATTGAAA
>JACQPU010000185.1 GCA_016207365.1 Ignavibacteriales bacterium
AATCTGGAAACCCGTGCAGAATACCGCTTCCTGCAAAACATCGGTGCAGACGCAGTGGGGATGTCCACCGTGCCGGAAGATATTGTGGCCGTGCACATGGGGATGAAGGTGCTTGGGTTTTCGATTCTGACCGATGAGTGTTTCCCGGAGACCCTCAAACCCGTGTCTTTGGAGGAAGTCATTGCTGCCGCAAACGAAGCCGAACCGCGCATGACGGCGGTGATGAAGGAAGTTGTTGGGAGAATTAGAAATTAAAAAGTAGTTCTTGCTTTTGACTTTCTCGGAAACCTGCCAAGTAACCAATAACCAATAACCGTCTTCCTTGTTTCCCCAACTCTCCGACAAACTCAAGTACTTCGAGCTCGAACAGCGAATCCTGCGCTTCTGGGATCAGCAAAAGATATTCGAAGAAAGTGTTACCTCGCGTGAAGGAAAGCCGCGCTTTACGTTCTATGAGGGACCTCCGACGGCAAACGGGCGGCCTGGGATCCATCACGTCATGGCACGGATGCTCAAGGACCTCATCTGCCGCTACAAGACGCTCCGGGGATTCCAGGTACCGCGAAAAGCAGGATGGGATACCCATGGTCTCCCTGTGGAAATCGAAGTCGAAAGATCGCTCGGCATAAAACACAAAGATGAAATTCTGAAATACGGTGTCGCGAAGTTCAATGAGGAGTGCCGAAAGTCCGTGTGGAAATACAAGACGGAATGGGAGGAGATGACGCGGCAGATGGGGTACTGGGTCGATCTCGAGCACCCGTATGTCACGTTCGAAAACAATTACATCGAATCCGTCTGGTGGGCGCTGAAGCAGTTTTTTGACAAGGGTCTGATCTACAAGGGCTTCAAGATCCAGCCGTACTGTCCGCGCTGCGAAACCCCGCTGTCTTCACACGAAGTTGCGCAAGGATATAAAGACGTCAAGGACCCTTCCATCTACGTGAAGCTCAAGGTAAAGGGTCAGAGCAAGACGTATTTTCTCGTCTGGACTACGACGCCGTGGACATTGATTTCAAATGTGGCCCTTGCCGTCCATCCAGACGTAGACTACGTAAAAGCCCGGCACGGAGGTGATATCCTCATTCTTGCAAAGGCCCGGCTCTCTGTTCTGGGTGACGAGTATGACGTCGTGGAGTCCATAAAAGGATCCGAACTCGTGGGATTAGAGTACGAGCGTCCGTTTACGTATCACTCGGTCAACGAGAACGCGTGGTATGTCGTTGGGGCGGATTTTGTCACGACGGAGGACGGGTCCGGAATTGTACACATGGCTCCAGCCTATGGTGAAGACGACTATCAGGTAAGCCTCAAACATAAGCTCCCGACTATTCATCCGGTCAACAAATCCGGCGAATTCGGCCCGGAGGTGACTGACTTTGCCGGCAAGTTCGTCAAAGAGGCCGACCCGGAGATTATCGCCAATCTCAAGAGCCGCGGAATTCTGTTCAAGAAGGAACAGTACGAGCACAGCTATCCGCACTGCTGGCGTTGTGGATCCCCTCTCCTCTACTATGCACGGGAATCGTGGTATATCAGAACGACATCGTACGCCCGCGCGATGATTGAGCAAAACGCAACGATCAACTGGGTGCCTTCGGAGGTGGGGACCGGGAGGTTCGGAAACTGGCTCGAGGAGAACAAGGATTGGGCTCTATCACGCGACAGGTTTTGGGGTACACCGCTGCCCATCTGGATCTGCGCGGACTGTGGAAAACAGAAGTGCATCGGCAGTGTCGAAGAATTGCGGAAAGGAACCAATGTTCCCGAATCGCTCGACCTCCACAAGCCCGCAGTGGATCAGGTTCAGTTCACCTGTGAATGTGGGGGAACCATGTCACGCACGCCCGAGCTCATCGATGTCTGGTTTGACTCAGGTTCCATGGCATTCGCTCAATGGCACTATCCGTTCGAGAATGTCAACGAATTCGAGCGATCTTATCCGGCTGACTATATTTCGGAAGGAATTGATCAAACGCGCGGATGGTTCTATACGCTTCATTCCATCGGGACGGCCCTCTTTGGACAGGCCGCCTTCAAGAATGTCCTTGTCAACGAGCTTATTCTGGACAAACATGGCCAGAAAATGTCCAAGTCCAAGGGCAACACAGTTGATCCCTTCGATTTGATCAAGACCTACGGAGCGGATTCAACTCGCTGGTATCTCGTTTCCAATAGCCCGGTCTGGCGGCCGACGCTTTTCGATCCCGACGCTGTCGGCGACGTGCAGCGCAAGTTTTTCAGCACGCTCGTGAATACCTATGCTTTTTTTTCGCTCTATGCCAATATTGACGGCTTTACGTATTCGGAGGACCCCGTTCCGCACTTTGAGCGGCCGGAAATCGACCGTTGGATCCTTTCCGAACTGAACTCGCTGTTGAAGTCATATATCCAATGGATGGATGAATACGACGTCACCCGCGCTGCCCGCGCCGTTCAGGAATTTACCGTGGACAGGCTCTCGAACTGGTATGTGAGGAGGAACCGGCGAAGATTCTGGAAGAGCGAGAAGGGGAAGGACAAGACGGCGGCGTACCAAACGCTGTACGAGTGTCTCTCGGTCGTTTGCCAGATGGTTTCCCCCTTTGCACCGTTTCTGAGCGAAGAGATTTTCAGAAATCTGAATTCGGTCACCCGCCGGAGCGCGGCGAAATCTGTTCATGTAACGGAGCTGGCGGTTCCTTCTGCGTCCGTGATTGATACCGAGCTTGAGCAAAGGATGGAGCGCGCGATTACGGTGGTCGGTCTTGTGAGGGCAATGCGCATGAAGTCCAATCTGAAGGTCCGGCAGCCCCTCCGCAGGATTCTCATTCCGGTTTCATCGCCGCAGGAACGGGAGCGGATTGAGCGCATGCGCGAAGTTATTCTGGAAGAAATCAATGTCCGAGAGATCGAGTTTGTCACTGAGGATTCCGGTATTGTCAAGCGAAGGGCAAAACCAAACTTTAAATCGCTCGGCCCGAAATTCGGCAAATCTGTTCAGCTTGTTGCCGGTGCCATCAGGGATTTCACGCCGGCGCAGGTGAACCGCTTGCTTATCGACGGGCATGTGACGATCTCGGCTAATGGCAGGGAATGGACCGTGACGACGGAGGATGTGGAGGTGCTTCATGAGGAACTGAAAGGATGGGTTGTGGAATCCGAGGGTCCGATCACCGTCGCACTCGATACGCAGCTCGATGAAGAGTTGATCGACGAAGGGTTTGCAAGGGAGTTTGTCAATCGGATTCAGAACATGCGCAAGGAGGCCGGACTCGAAGTCACCGACCGGATCAGAATCGTGCATCGATCGTCGGAAAGGCTCGCGCGGGCAATCGACAAACTCGGTACATACATCAGGCAGGAAACACTGACGGTCGAGTTAAGAGGGATTCAACGCAACGAGGAGAAGAAGCTCGCGTTCACGAGGGTGGAGGTCAACGGGGAGCTCAGTGAGATTCACTTGGAAAAAGCGAATTAATTTTGTAGTTTTCATCCCCCTCGAGGGGGGGCGGTGTTCTTGAAAGATTTTGGAAGGAGAGGACGATGGCAAAGAAAGTGGTAAAAAAACAGAAAACGGTAAAAAAGCCCGCAATCAGCCGAAAACCTGCCGTTCAGCGTGTGAAGCCGGTTGCCGTGAAAGCAAAACCAGCGCCGGAAAAGGGGCCCGTACGACAAAAGGGGTATAGCAAGGGAGAGTTGGAACATTTCCGAAAGATCATCATGGAGAAGCGGAAGGAAATTCTGGAGCAACTGGAGACCCTCCGTGCCACGATCATGGATTCAACGACGGGCGAATACACTCAGGAGAATTCGGCGTATTCCCTTCATATGGAACAAGGAACAGACACCATGGAGCGCGAAAAGACGTTCCTCTTTGCGTCCCGTGAAGGCAAATTCCTTAATTATCTTGACGATGCACTAAAGCGCATTGATAAAGGGGACTACGGCTTCTGCAATGACTGCGGGAAGTTGATCGAAAAGGAGAGGCTGGAGGCGGTACCCCACGCTCAATTGTGTGTTGACTGTAAGTTGAAGAGAGGGAAATGAGGAAATTATAAATCCCTATGATTTCTTCCATGCGCATCCTTTATGTCACCGGCGCAATCGTCGGCGTTGACCAGATTGCAAAGCTTCTTGTGAAGGGTTTTTCCGTTCCCTTCCTGGGTTTGTACCATCCGGGCGTGCCTCTGGGGAGCAGCAGGGCGATTTTCGGGGATTTCCTCCGTCTGACCTACATTGAGAATCCCGGAATGGCGTTTGGGATTGATGTGGGAGGCAAGCTCTTCCTGACGATCTTCTCCCTCTTTGCCAGTATTGGGATCTTCATCTACTTATATAAGATCCGTGACGAGGCATTTCCGATCCGCCTTTCCCTTGCCATGATTCTCGGTGGGGCCATTGGCAACCTGATCGATCGCGTGTTCTACGGCGTGATATTTGGCGAGGGTCCTTTGTTTTACGGCAAGGTGGTGGATTTCGTCGACATCGATTTCTTCAACCTCGATCTGCTCGGTTTCCACATCAGTCGCTGGCCTGTGTTCAATATTGCCGACTCTGCTGTCTCGCTCGGCGTGCTGATTCTTCTTGTCTCTCACCGCAGGTTCGCCCGGTCTGACGAGCCCGCTGTTTCCTATGCTTCCGACACTACGGCGCCCAATTCACCCGGGACTCGTGACGGGCTCAAAGACGCAACGTCAAAGACCGAGCAATCCTCGTTTCGAGGCTGACGGTTCCTGCCATGGCGGAGAATACCGCCGATACCCGGGAAACCCTCCGTCTCGTTGTCGCCCCGAAGCAGGCTAAAGAACGCCTCGATGTTTACCTGACCCACCAGATTCAAAACGCAACCCGCACCAAGATACAGCAAGCCATTTCGGACGGGCTTGTACACATAGACGGTAAAGCCGTCAAACCGAGTCACCTGATCTCTCCCGGCGAAGTGATCGATGTCCGTCTGCCGAGGCCGCCGCGCCCGCGTGCTCTACCGGAGGATATCCCTCTCGAAATCCCTTTTGAAGATGATGATCTCCTGATTGTGAACAAGCCGGCCGGTATGGTAACGCATCCTGCCTACGGCAATTACTCCGGAACGCTCGTGAATGCCCTCCTCCATCACACCCAAGCGCTCTCATCCGTGAACACCGAAATGCGTCCGGGCATTGTCCATCGGCTCGACAAGGACACCACAGGACTTCTTGTGGTTGCCAAGAACGATCGCGCACATCATGCCCTGGCGAAACAGTTTTCCCGAAGAACAGTGAACCGCGAGTACTGGGCAATCGTCTGGGGCCGCTTTCGAGAGAAATCCGGTACCATTGATGCCGCGCTGGCCCGAAGCCGGAGGGATCGGAAGAAAGTCGCCGTGCATCCCGCCGGGAAGCCCGCAGTAACAGAATACCGTGTTCTCCAGACATTTGAATTCCTCACGCTGGTTGCTCTGAAACTCAAAACCGGCCGGACACATCAGATCAGAGTTCATCTTGCACACACAGGGCATCCCGTGTTTGGGGATCCGACGTACGGGGGGCGAAGCTCCGCGTGGGGGGGATTGACGGGCAAGAATGCTCGGCTGGCCGCCGAGCTTCTCAGGATGATCCGCCGGCAGGCCCTGCACGCCAGAACCATAGGCTTCCTCCATCCCAAATCTGCCCGTCGCATGATGTTTGAATCCCGCCTCCCGGACGATATGAGCACGGTGCTGCGGATGATCGGATGGAACGGTTGAATTCTCTGTTTTGTTCAGAATCCCGCAGACGGAGGTGGCGCATGCTCAGGACGACGGTGCTTGGTTTGCTGTTCGCAGCAATGGGATTAGCTCAAGGTCAGAAAGGAACTTCCATGTCGAAAACAGAAAAAGCCACGTTTGGAGCGGGATGTTTCTGGTGCGTCGAAGCTGTATTTGAGCGACTTCCGGGGGTCAACGCGGTGACAGCTGGATATGCGGGCGGTACAACCAGGAACCCGACCTACACGGGCGTCAGCTCAGGAACCACAGGTCACGCCGAAGTCGCCCAGATCACCTATGATCCGGCTGTCATAAGCTATGAAGAACTGCTTTCGATGTTCTGGAAATCCCACGATCCGACAACGTTGAACAGACAAGGTGGGGACGTTGGTACGCAGTACAGATCCGTCATCCTCCACCATGATGAAACGCAGAAGCTCGCCGCGGAGAAATCGCGCGCCGAGGCACAAAAGGAGTTCGATGATCCGATTGTGACGCAGATTGAGCCCCTGAAGGATTTCTATGAGGCCGAGAACTATCATCAGGATTACTACCGAAGCAACCCCAACGCTCCCTACTGTACCTTTGTCATTAGACCGAAGCTGAAGAAGTTGAAACTGGAATGAGAAACACTACATTGAATCAATGACTCGATGAATCAATATTTTGAGGTGAGAGGCCGCCGAGTACGATCCCAGGGTACATCGGCGGCCTGATTGAGGGAATAAGAAGTAAGCAGTAAACAGTGAACGGTGAGCGGTTGTGAATCGTGATGGGACGATCTCCGAAATCCGCACCCTACAATCCCTGCCTGGCAGCTGGCAGGAAATCCGAACCCTACCGGTCTCTGCCTCGCCTCGTTCTGGATTCGGACTTGCCCGACGGTTGCCTGCGTTCGGATGAACCTTCTCTTTGTATTGACGGCTGCTCCGGCCTGATCCTTCGGAACTCACCGGATTGGTCACGTCGCTCGGGAGTTGTTCTGCGCTCCGAGGGTGGTGTCACGTTTCGTTGAACGTCCGGCTGTTCTCGTCTCGTGTCTCTGCGTTCAAGGGATCTCTCCCGCGTGTCGGATTGTGGCGTTTGGCGCGTCCGTCGCTCGTCTGCTTCGTCTCTCCGCTCGTAAGTTCTTCCCCGCTCGATACGCTCAAGATTCAGCGTGGTTCCGCGATCAAGACGACGGGCTTCAATCCGATCGTCCGATCTCTCAAGCTCCGACCGGCCGGGTCTGTGCACTTCAATCCGCTCGGTCGCACCACGCCGGACAATGCGTTCCTCCCGGTCACGGGTATCGACAATGTCCGCCCGCGAAATCCTCGTGTTTCCCCTTCGCTCAATAACCTCATGGTCCACACCACGGTTGATCACACGATCGCGGTCAACTTCATATCGCACCGCGGATCTCGTTGTTCTGATAAGCCTGCGCGTCGTGCTTTCATGGACAACATAGCCGTCGATTCGCGTTGCCGGGAAATGCCCGTACCGGACGAAGCACCAGTAATGAGACGGAGCATACCACTGCGTGGTAAAGCGAATGCCGACGGAAATGCTGAATGTTGCGTAAGGAGGCAGTGGCGCCCATCCAATGTAATCGTCGTTGTATCGCCATTCGACCCACGCGGGACCCCAGACATCGTCGGGAATCCAAATCCAGCCATAATAATCATCAAAGTACCAGCGGCCATAATGGAACACGGCCCAACCGAAAGGTTCGTATGACGCCCAATACCATCCGTAGTCGGTCCATATCCAGCGGCCGTGCAGGTATGGCCTCCAGCCGGCGCGAACGCGAACGGGCCGCCAGCCGTAAAATCCCGCTTCCATCTCTATCCACTCTCCGTACGGACGGAGGGCGCTGTAAAAATATCCTGCGTGGCCAAAACGGACGCCCACAGCAAATGATTGCGTGTGGGCTTCTGCAGTTGATAAACGCGCCTCGAAGACGGGCGGAAGTGCCAGAATTCCAAAGATCATAAGAAGTCGTTTCATGGTAACCTCGTTCCAAAAGGCATGGCAGTCCAAAACGTGGCAATCGTTGTGCCACCCCCAAAATACGTCAAAAAACCGTATTTCCACACTCACCGGTAAACCCCTGTACTGCCAAGTCTTCAGTGCGTTTCATCGGCAATACAGGCCGGTAGGCGCCACATTGGGGATTCCTTGTAGTCCCTTTGCTTGACTCGGGGGACAAAAACTTCGAATTTCAATTCAAGAGTTTGGCTAATACTTCATTTTCGGAGGAGAAGCATGCCCGCCCTCGAAACATTCGATTGGTTCATGAACCAGATCGAACCCCGCTCTCATGAGGGGGTTCGAAAGTATCTTGAGGAGCAAAGACAGTATCTCCTGAATATCCGAAATGAAAACGAACGGCGCAGGTTTGTGGAGGAGGTAATGTTGGAAGCGCGGGCGATGTTGCAGGAAAGAAAGAACTGAAAGCATTATCCGAGTGACGCTCGATGCAGGGGGTCTGGCGGCAAGCCAACCTTTGAAAACGGGGGCAGTTTTTTCTATATTATTGGACTCATGAAGTCCAATGAATTCGTCCTTGTCCTCGACTTTGGCGGTCAGTACACCCAGCTTATAGCGCGGCGTGTGCGTGAGCTCGGCGTGTACTCCGAAATCCAACCGTTTCACTATCCTCTCGATATTATCCGCGGGCGTGCACCGCGCGGCATCATCCTCTCCGGTGGTCCGGCAAGCGTGTTTGAAAACGGCGCGCCCCAGCCCCCGCAGGGGATTTTTGAGCTTGGAATACCCGTCCTCGGAATCTGCTATGGCCTCCAGCTTATTGCCCATCACCTCGGCGGTAAAGTGGATCCCTCGGCCCGACGCGAGTTTGGGAAGGCGGACCTCGTCATCGACAACAGGGAAGATCTGTTTGCCGGCCTCGACGGCTCGACAACGGTGTGGATGAGTCATGGGGATGCGCTGAGCAAGATCCCACCGGGATTCGAGCCCATTGCTCATACGTCCAATGCTCCGATCTGTGCAATCCGGAATCCCGCGAAGAAGATCTTCGGCGTGCAATTTCATCCCGAGGTCGTCCATACCCCGGAAGGGAAGAGGATTCTCGGCAATTTTGTTTTTGCTGTCTGCGGCGCCAAAGGAGACTGGACCCCTGATGCGTTTGTCGACCGCGCCGTTGACGAGATCCGCGCGCGTGTGGGAAAATCAAGGGTGCTCTGTGCGTTGAGCGGAGGTGTGGATTCTTCTGTTGCGGCGGTTCTGATACACAAGGCGATCGGTGATCGCCTGCATTGCATTCATATCAATACCGGGCTCATGCGAAAAGGCGAGAGCGAATCCGTTGTCGAGGCCTTCCGCAAACAGTTTCATATTCCGTTGACATACATCGACGCAAGTGAGGACTTCCTGGCAAGATTGAAGGGAGTGATGGATCCGGAGCAGAAACGAAAGATCATTGGCAAAGCGTTTGTTGATATTTTCGAACGAGATGCGAAGGTGTTGGAATCCGAGTCAGAGGCCAGTCATCAGGGGGTATTTGAGTTTCTCGCGCAGGGGACGCTGTATCCGGACGTTATAGAATCGGTCTCATTCAAGGGTCCGTCGGTGACCATCAAGACGCATCATAATGTGGGTGGATTGCCTGAGAGGATGAACTTCAAACTGATCGAACCGTTTCGAGAGCTGTTCAAGGACGAAGTTCGGGAAGTTGGCCGGCGACTGGGGCTGCCGGAGGAGCTTGTGGGACGGCATCCGTTTCCTGGCCCGGGTCTCGCGGTGCGGATTCTCGGAGAGATCACGCGTGAAAAGCTGGACCTTCTGCGCGACGCCGACGAAATCCTCCTCAATGAGATTCGAAAAGTGGGCCTCTATGACGACATTTGGCAGGCCTTCGCGGTACTGCTGCCGGTCAGATCGGTCGGTGTCATGGGAGACGGGCGGACGTACGAGTCAGTGCTGGCCCTCCGGGCGGTAACCAGCGTTGACGGGATGACTGCCGATTGGGCGAGGATTCCTCCGGACGTTCTCGCGACGATTTCAAACCGCATCATCAACGAACTTCGTGGAATTAATCGGGTGGTGTACGACATCAGTTCAAAGCCACCTGCCACCATTGAGTGGGAATAGAGAGAATCTCCAAACACTACTGCAAGGTCCGCTCTTGATACACATAGAAAATGTCACAAAAAAATTCGGATCGTTCGTCGCCGTGGACGATTTATCGGTCACTGTCGAGCGCGGGGAATTGTTTGGCTTCCTCGGACCAAACGGTGCCGGAAAGACCACAACGATTAAAATGATCGCCGGGTTGTTCACGCCGACGAGTGGGAAGATCCTCATCGACGGACATGACACGGTCAAAGAACCCCTCGACGCCAAAAAAGCTCTCGCGTACATCCCGGATCAGCCGTTTCTCTACGATAAGCTTACAGGGCGGGAGTTCCTGTACTTTGTCGGTGGATTGTTCAGAATCGACAAGGAGAAACTGGTGCATTCTATTGAGTCGCTCATCGAACATTTTGAGATTGGGGATTGGGTGGACAAGCGTACGGAGGACTACTCGCAGGGGATGAGGCAGCGAATAACGATTGTTGCAGGATTGCTTCACGATCCGAAGGTGCTGGTTATCGACGAGCCAATGGTGGGTCTGGATCCGCGGGGTGGGCGAATCGTCAAAGACATGCTCAAACAAAAGTCCCGCGAAGGCGTGGCGGTGTTCATGTCCACACACAGTCTTCAGATGGCTGAAGAACTGTGTGACCGGATCGGGATCATCAAAAACGGGCGACTGATCTTTGCAGATACGCAGCAGAAGCTCGAGGCGTACAAGCAGCAATATGACGGAAAATTCGAGTCGGTGTTTCTGGAATTGACGAAATAGCTATGGCGCTCTTTTTACATATTTTGCAGTACAAGGTTATTTCGTTTTTCAAGACGACGTTCGACCTCCGCGCCGTCTCTGTTGTGCGCGGCGTTGGCTCGTTGCTTGTTTTTGGGGGATTCGCTGCGGGGGCGTACTTGCTCGCGAATGGGATTACACGGTACGTTCTCGAAGAGACCCGCATCGGGCTCTTCCTTTTTCATCGGTTCATTTCCATGATGTTGTTCGTGTTCTTTGTTTCCGTGAACCTGGGAAATATCATTGTGTCGTACGCAACGCTGTAC
>JACQPU010000190.1 GCA_016207365.1 Ignavibacteriales bacterium
AGGAAGGTTGGAACTTCTTTCAAAAACGCCAATCCAACATGGCAACAAAATCAACACCAAGTTTGAGCTGACGGTTATGAATGCGCTTGCGAAGAGAGAAAATGGGCACAATGGAAACGGAGTGGTCAGACGGTCCAATGGCATTTCAAAATCGTGTGCCTCTTTTGTGACTTTGTGGTAGATCTTTAACTAGACCACCTTCCTTCTGAATTCCGGCTCGCCTTTAATAGACCAGCCCTGACACTTTTTTGACGTTCGGTTGACGGATTCGTGGCAACAGTCCTTTCTTCATGCTGTATTCTGTATGTGGAACTGACTGAATGAGAATGGAAACGAAAATGAGATCCGACGATTTTGATCAACGAGCTGTCGCTATCGATTGCGTCTCCACGTCTTTCCTGGCAGGACTCATTGCGGTGGCCCTTTTGTTCCCTTCGAGAATCCCGGGCGCTGCAGATCTAGTCTTAAGACTGGCTATCGCCGGCACTCTTCATTGCGGCTTGATATGGACGGCACGCATACTTCCTGCCGGACGCTCGCGGGCCGCAGTGCGAATTGCCGACCTCGCCGTCCTACTTGCGTTCCTCTTCGACCAAATGCAGTATTTTCAGCAAGTGCTGCACGATTCCTGGCTTGACCCTATGGTTGCATCGATGGAATACAAATTATTGGGGACCAACATTACGGTTGCCCTGGAGCGATTCACACATCCCGTCGTCACGGAGGGGATGATGTTTGCGTATGTCATGTATCTCCCCCTCCTGCCGACTGTCGCTTTTCTCCTGTACCGATCCGGCGGGGACCAGGCCCTCCACGATTACCTTCTTAATCTCGGCCTCATGTTCATGGTTTGCTTCATAGGATACATCATCTATCCGGTGGCGGGGCCCATGTTTTTCTCCCCGGAACAATACTCGGTCCCGCTGCAAGGTGGACTCTTTGCCTGGTGCGGCGAATGGATCCGACACAACCAACATTATCCGGGCGGGAGCGTCCCCAGCGCACACTGTGCGGCGGCAACAGGAATGCTCATTATGACGTTTCGGTATCATCGCAATCTCTTCTCTTTTCTTCTCCCCACGATTCTGATTATTTATCTTGCGACAGTTTACGGCCGCTACCACTATCCAACGGATTCCGTTTTAGGGATTCTCA
This sequence comes from Ignavibacteriales bacterium, assembly GCA_016207365.1. GTDB lineage: Bacteria > Bacteroidota > Ignavibacteria > UBA10030 > UBA10030 > JACQPU01. Next base: position 1,156 of record JACQPU010000190.1, read on the forward strand.
CTGCTCTTCTTGTCATCCGCTTCAGCCCGGCCGTGATTCGGGGGGTAACTCTGCTCTCCACGCGCGTAACGGCCACACGTGCCGCGTTGAAGCTCGCTCTCGAGAGAAGAACAAGCGGAGGTACCTTCCCTCTCGCCAGCAACGATTTTTCCACGGTGAAAGAAAGCAATGGGGAGCAATTGGGAGTGAACCAATGAACGAAGTTGTTTTCCTCACAGGTGCAACGGGATTCATCGGGGGCAATATCGCAGCGCGAATTCTTAAGAGGAATCCGCGCACCCGGCTCATCGTTCTTGTCCGAGGGACCTCGACCGACGAAGCCAGCGACAGGTTCTGGAAAACAATCCTCACAATTGATCCAGAAATTCGACCTGGAGACATGAGAAGTCGCGTTTCGGTGGTACGGGGAGATATAGCTTCTACAAATCTCGGCATGTCTCGGTCGGATTTGGAAAAGGTGGTAGAGGAAACAACACACGTGATTCATTCCGCCGCCTCAGTCGAGTTCAACTTTTCCCTCGAAGAGGCCAGGGTCACGAATTGCACAGGAACAAACAACGTCATGGCGACAGCGAAGCTCGCCTTTGAGCAAGGGAGAGTGCAGCGAATCGGATACATCAGCACCGCTTATGTTTCAGGCAACCGGGAAGGAACGATCTACGAGCACGAATTGGATCACCGGTGCGGCTTTGCGAACACCTACGAGCAGACAAAGAACGAAGCAGAGCAAGCTGTCCGCCGGCTCGCCGCCGACCTGCCGATTGTTGTCTTGCGCCCTAGCATCGTCATCGGTGACTCGCAGACCGGGATTACCACTTCCTTCAATGTTCTCTATGCACCGCTGAGGTTCGTTCTTCAGGGCTTGCTCCCATGCTTGCCTGGATCACCGTCAACGCCTCTTGACGTCGTCCCCGTCGATTTCGTGCGGGACGCAATTTGTCACATCACGCTCGAAAGTCGTGAAGGAATCGGAAAGACCTTTCATCTCACAGCGAGTGAAAATGCCGCAACGACCCGGGAAATCGTTGCGCGTACGGTGGAGTTCTTCAATGAAACTATGGAGAAGCGGCGCGTTGAGAATGTCCACTTTCTCCCGGCGAACGGTTTCCGTCTGGCCCTCCACCAGAGCAGACCAGGCTCCGGAGCGGCAGAAAAGCTGATTTCCATGTTTGAGTCATATCTGTGCCATCACCGGTTGTTCGACAATTCGAACACAAACGAGATTCTGAAAGAAACCGCGATTCGTGCGCCCCGCTTTGAAGAGTACTACAGAACCATCCTCGGATACTTTGTCCGGTCATTCTGGGGAAGGGAAATGAAGAAGGCAGCGTGATAACGGTGCGAATGGACCATGAAAACCTTGATGCTTGAAATATCCGAGCCCGGGTTCGTCCGCAGGATGAGGATTTATCTTGCTGAAATGTTCCCACTTCCAATCCGGTTCGCATCTTCTCTGCTGATGTACGGAAGTTTTGCAGCAATTCTCCGCCGAATGCAGGGATGGCCCGATGCTACTGTTTCCTTTCACACTCTTGCGGGAATTCTCAGTGTTTTCCTGGTCCTTCTCATGTTACGGCTGATGGATGAATTGAAAGACAAAGTGGTCGACTACAGGCTTTTTAGAGACCGGCCACTGCCTTCCGGGAAGGTCCTTGAACGGGACATCCGTTTGAGCCTTTGGCTTGTGACCGGGCTTTTCCTGATGTTAAACATGGCGATAGGCCGCGCGTTTTGGATGGCCGTCATTGTGATCCTCTACGCTTACCTCATGTTCAAATTCTTCTTCGTCCCGCAACTGCTGAAGCGGAACCTCCTGCTGACCCTCGCCACCCACAATCCGATCATTCCGTTGTTGCTTCTCTTCCTTGTCGCTCTCCTGGCCGATGAGAACAAACGCGGATTGAGCGATCTTCATTGGCTCCCGATTTTACTGTTGATCGCGCAATACTGGTCGATGTCTTTTGCCTGGGAGATCGCACGAAAGATCCGGGCCGCAGAAGAGGAGAACGAATATGTGACATACTCGAGAATTTTCGGCCGATGGGGCGCTGTGGGAACAGCAGCCGCCGCCCAAACAATCGCATTGGGACTCGGATTATCTTTCTGCGTTTCACTTTCCCTTTCAGTCTTCTACGTCCTTATCCTCTGTGCGGGATACGTGATCGTTGCAGCCGCGTACGTGCGCTTCCTGGTGTCTCCGAATTCCAGGACATCAAAACTAAGACCTTTCGCCGAGATGTTCCTTTTAAGCGCGATGGCTGCAGGCTTCGTCGAACAATTCGTGCGTTTCCATCCATGAGGAACCCATGATTCCCGAGACTACCAAGATTCTCCTCTCCAAAACGAACGAGCACGGCGTGAGTGAAAAGGTCGTGGGTGGAAAGGGCTGGAATCTGTTTCGTCTAGCCGCGACCGGATTTCTGGTGCCGCGATGGTCCGTGATTCCCAGCAATCTTTTTGCTGAAGTCCTCTTGGCCAACCATGACACCATATCGAGCCTTCTGATGCACGCCGACTATTCAAGCCAGGACAGCCTTGTGTCTGTCTCGCGACAAATCAATCAGATCATGCAGTCGCCGGAAGTTCTCTCCATGCTTGCCGACAGCATTGAGGACGCCATCAGGGTTGAATTTGGTAACTGCATGCACGTCTCCGTTCGCTCGTCCGTAATCGGCGAGGATTCAGTGGAACATTCGTTTGCAGGACTCATGGACTCGTTTCTTTATGTTCCTGTGGCAAATATCACCCCTTTCATAGCAAAGGTTTGGGGCTCTGCGTTTTCACCCCGATCACTCATGTACCGACACCGCAAAGGAATCAGCCTTTCGGAGATCTCCACTGCCGTCATTATTCAGGAAATGGTACATGCCATCTCGTCAGGCGTGCTCTTCACACGAAATCCGGAAACCCGGGAGAAGCAAAGCACCATCGCTGCAGGTTGCGGCGTCGGCGAAGGGATTGTTGCGGACATCGTGGAGACCGACACCTACACGCTTGACTGGGAAACAGGGGAAATCAGAAAAGAGGTGACCGAAAAAGGATCGATGATGGCATTTAATGAGGCATCATTCGCAGGAACCCGCATCGAGGCTGTGCCGGATGAACTGCGGTCCCGGCCCGTTCTGACCGATGATCAGATACGCCAATTGCATGACTTAGGATTGAGAGGCGAGCAATCATTTGGCTTGCCGCTGGATATCGAGTGGGCATTCGATGAACGAGGAACGTTATTTGTTCTTCAGGCGCGCCCAATTGTTTTTCCGCCTCAAACTCGCTCCAACGGATCCGTCCGGATTTGGGAGAATTCGAACATTGTTGAGAGCTATCCCGGCATCACACTGCCGTTGACGTTCAGCTTTGTCCGCGAAGGTTATGAGCTCTCATTCTACAATGCAACGCGCGGATTCTTTCCATTCAAAAGAATGCCCGAGCAGGTTGCCCCCTTCTTCCGCAATATGATCGGACTTCTTGACGGCCGAATCTACTACAACCTTCTCAATTGGTACCAAATGCTCTCGTACTTGCCCGGCTTCAGGCAGCACAAGAAGTCGTGGGACCAAATGATCGGTATTTCCCGGGACCTTGACTTTCCCGTAAGCCGGCTTTCTTTCTTCGTCAGGTTCTTCTCATTCCTTCGTGCCGCGACAAAACTGGTCGCGATTCGTGGCAATGCAAAACGGTTCTCTCGCCGTTTTAGAACATTTTACCGTCGATTCGGGAAGATTGATCTCACAAGCGCTTCGGAGCAGGAATTGGTGAGGATCTATGACGAGATGAAGGTTGAACTGAACAAGATTTGGTACCTGACTCTTTACAACGATTTCGCTGCGATGAAGTATTACGACTGGCTCAAGAAGCTCTCCAGCCGTTTCGCGGCGGCCGTTGATCCCAACCTCCACAATAACCTGCTGTGCGGTGAGAAAGGCGTGGAAAGTGTCGAGCCGGTGCGTTCACTGCTGAGGATAGCAGAAATCATCCGACGAGATTCTGGTTTCACATCGCTTCTGAACTGCGGAGACAACCCCGACATTTGGATGCAAATCCAAGGAAACCCGGCATACGAACGACTCAAGATCGCCCTGGAACAACATCTTGAAGCATACGGTGATCGAGGCCTCGAAGAGCTGAAACTCGAGCGACCGACATTCCGGGATGATCCGTCCTCGCTCATCGGACTGATCAAGAACTATTGTCTTTTGCATCTCTCCGTGGAGGGCATGGAGCAGCAGGAGCAATCTATTCGAAAGGAAGCGGAGAGAACTATCCGCCGGGCCATACGGAATCCCCTTCAGCGATTGCTGTTCAGGTTCATTCTCCGGAATGCGCGTTGTGCCATTGCCAACCGCGAAAACATGAGGTTCGCAAGAAGCAAGATGTTTGGAATCATGAGACGAATGTTCCGCCGGTTCGGAGAGCTCTTTGCCGGGAACAACCTCCTTTCGTCGGCGGTCGACATCTATTATATGACAGTCGAGGAGACGTTCGGAATCGTTCAAGGGACAGCGGTCACTCAAAACTTGCGGGCGCTTGTCGATCTGCGGAAGAAAGAGTACGAAGCATTCGCAATGCGAAACCCGGGCGAACGTATTGAAACAACGGGCATCCCCTATCTGAATAATCTTTCAGGCACCCCTGCGACGCTCGAAAGCTGCAAAGAGTTAAAGGGTATCGGATGCTCTTCGGGAATCGTGGAAGGAGAGGCCAGAATTGTTCTCGATCCGAAGACCCCAAATGAATCAAGCGGGAAGATCCTTGTTGCCAGATCGACTGATCCGGGATGGGTCTTTCTGATGATTTCATCCAAAGGAATTATTGTTGAAAAAGGGAGCGTCCTTTCCCACACGGCAATTATCGGAAGGGAGCTTGGTATTCCGACCGTCGTTGGGGTAGCAAACGCAACAAAGCTCATTCCCGATGGGGCAACCGTTCAACTCGATGGAACAAGGGGAGCGATCCGATGGGTATAGAGCATTTCACCTCCGATCCCGATCTGTTGGATCAATTCATTCGGCTGGGCCACGAGCTCTATCGCGACGACCCGCAATGGATTCCCCCGTTCAGGAAGAACCTGCTCTACCAGTTCTCTTCTCCTTCTCCCTTTTCACGGCAGCCCGGGACTTTGTATCGAAATTTCATCGCGCTTCAGGACCGAAAAGTCGTTGGCCGCATCTCGGCTTTTGTGAATCCTCAACTCCTCAATCCGGATGGAAAGGCTGCGGGAACAATCGGCTTCTTTGAATGCGTCAATGACTATTCTGTTGCCCGTGATCTGCTCGATGCCTCCACGCGATGGCTGAAGGAGGAAGGCGGCCGCTCCGTTGTCTGGGGACCGATGAATTACGACATCTGGCATGGATACCGGATGATGATCCACGGATTCGATCAGAAAACTTTTTGCGGCGAGCCATACAACAAACCCTGGTATCCTGAGTTTTTTGAACGGTTCGGGTTTACCACAAGGCAAACATGGGATTCTGTCGATATCATTGGCCGGGAATCTTTTGAAAAAGTCATGAGGCGGGGCGCCGAGCGCCTGAATCAGGTATCTCAACACGGATATCGGTTTGTCCCGTTCGATATGCTGAAATACGACAGCGAAGTTCGCAACCTCTACGATCTGTTGTGTCAATCGTTTGCGTCATTCCTGGGGTACACGCCAACGGGCTTCAGTGAATTCAGAAGAATATTTGGTCCTCATCGACTGGCCATCGATCCAGCCTTGTTTGTCTTTGCAAGAGATGAGTGTGACAGGCTTGCGGGTTTTGCAGGATCGTTCCTCGATATTTCCGACGGTGTCCGGACCATGCGAGGGAGTGACAGCCTGCTTGCGCGATGGAGATTCTACCGCCGGAGAAAATGCACGAACCGCATCATCTTCTATCTGGGCGGAGTTACACCGCAGGAAGCGATCAGGAAAGCAGGTCTGGGTCGGGCCGCTTTCTATCACGTCCTTCAGCAGGCCCTGAACCGCGGGCACGAACATGTCGTTGTTGCTCTCATGGCGCAAGGAAACATTGTCCGGGGCATTCTGAACGGCATGATGGCACAGGCCCAACGGCGGTATGCACTTTACGAACTGAACGTTCATTAAAGCGGATTGAGGATGTCTATGAGCTCCCTCTCCCTGAGAATGCTGACAAACCAGCCACTCCGATTGAGTCTCACCGTATTCGGAGTCGCGTTGTGCGTAATTCTTATGCTGTTTCTCCTAGGGGTATACAACGGTGTTGAAGAAGGTTCCATGGAGTATATCCGCCACAATCACGCGGACCTCTGGGTGTTGCAGCAGAATTCCTGGAATATTCTGCGCGGCACATCATTGCTTTCCACCGGACATGGACGGATCCTCGATGGCATTCAAGGTGTTGAGTCGGCATCCGCTGTTCTCCTGCTCCTGCCGGGTGTTCAGCACAGAGACGACATCGCCACCGTTTTCCTCGCTGGATACGAGCCGGATCACCCTCTTGGGGGACCGCCACGACTCGTCGCGGGACGATCGGTCACAAATGACGATGAAATCGTTCTGGACCACGCTTTTGCAAGGAGGATGAACGTTGCGTTGGCCGATACCGTGCAAATCGAGGGAGAGCCGCTGGTTGTCGTCGGCCTCAGTTCCGGAACAAACGCGTTCGTCATCCAGTATGCGTTTACCACATTGAGCCGCGCCCAGTACATTGCGGGCTTTTCCACCGTTGTCTCCTGCTTCCTCATCCGGGTCAGGGATGGACATTCCCCGAACCGGGTGAAAGAAGAAATCGAGGAAGAACTTCCCGGAGTCAGCATCTTCGACCACACAACCTTTGTGCAGAACAACACCCGTGAGATGGAATCGGGCCTCTTGCCGCTTCTCTTTATCATCGCAGCCATCGGAGCAGTCGTTTTAACCGCAGTCTTGAGCCTCCTGCTTTCGATCGGCATCCTCGAACGTCGGAAAGATTTTGCTGTCATGAAAACTCTTGGCTCGCCGAAGTTCTTTCTTCCACTGACAGTCGTCAGGCAGGCTCTCATTATTACCGGTCTCGGCAGCGTAACAGGGCTCTGTATCTTTTTCCCGATGTGCAGATTCATAGAGTTTGTGACGCCGGAAATGAGTCCCCAGTCGTCTTTGGAACAGATAGCGGTGGTGCTTCTGTGCGTGGCAGCCATTAGCCTGGTAAGCTCGCTGATTTCCATGCAGAAACTCAGACGGATTTACCCACTGGAGGTGTTTCAATGATCCGCGAAAATGTTCCTCAACAAGTTGCGGAATTGGTTGATGTGACAAAAGAATTCGGCTTTGACGGTCAACGAACGCTGGCTGTTCGCGACTGTTCGCTTCAAGTCATGCGCGGAGAACTCGTTTTGTTGCTGGGCCCCAGCGGGAGCGGTAAGACGACTCTGCTTACGCTCATCGCAGGACTCACCAGTGCCAGTTCCGGCAATGCTGTACTCTTTGGCAGGAGTGTCGAGGAGTACTCCGGAGAACAATTGCAGAGTGTGCGGGGAAAGCGGCTAGGCTTCATCTTTCAGAATTTTCTTTTGCTCGATTTCCTTACTGTGGTCGAAAACATCGCACTTGTTCTCCAATTTGCAGGGAGTGCAAGAACGGAATCGCGCCAAAAGGCAGCTCAGCTTCTGAAGAAACTGGAGATTGAACACCTCTCGGAGAGATTCCCTGCGAGTTTAAGCCAGGGCGAGAAGCAGAGGGTAGCAATTGCCCGTGCGATCGCCAACGATGCCGAACTCATCCTTGCAGATGAACCGACTGCGAGTCTTGAATCGGCACAGGGCTTCGCTGTCATCCGGCTGCTCCACAGACTTGCAAAAGAATGGGGCAAATGCGTCGTCGTGGCAAGCCATGATCTTCGGCTCAAGGAGTTCGCCGACCGTGTGTTGTACATGCAGGACGGAAGGATTGGCACTGGTATCGCCAAAGGTTCCTCATTGAATGGGACACTGTAAGAGCGGAAAAAGACGGATACGGACGGATTGTTGGATAGTGTGGGACGGAACTCCCACAAACGCAAAAGGGTCAACCTTGCACAGGTGGGCCCTCAATTCTAAAATTTTCAATCTACAATTTACAATGATTAGTCGGGGTGACCCGCCTGCCTGCCGAAGTGAATCTCCACACTTCAGGAAAGCCGAAACAGTCGGC
>JACQPU010000191.1 GCA_016207365.1 Ignavibacteriales bacterium
AAGCCGGAACCCGAATATGAGGAAATCGCCAAGTAACGGACCCGATGGAGAAGGCATGAAGAAAAATCTGAATCGAACCGGGATCGCTCTGCTGGTGGTGTTCGCGGGCGTCCAGCTCTACAGTCCCGAACGAACAAACCCACCGACCGATCCTGCAAACACTCTCTTTGCCGCCGTGCCTGTCCCACAAGAGGTTCGTACGATTTTTGAGAGATCGTGTTTCGACTGCCACTCCAACGAGACACGATGGCCCTGGTACAGCACCTTCGCTCCAGCCCGATGGATTGTGGTGGGTGATGTTGAAGAAGGCCGGGAACATTTGAATTTCTCGGAATTTCGAAAATACAAGGCACTCCGCGCTGTTGCAAAAGCCGATATGATTTGTGAACAGCTCCTCAACGGCAACATGCCTCTCCCAAACTATCTCACCCTCCATCCCGGTGCCCGCGTATCACGGGAGGAAAGGGATTTGATTTGCGACTGGGTTGAAAGCGTCAGAGACACCTTGTTTAATCTCCAGTAAGGACAACTCAAGCGCCACTCCACTTTTTCTCTGCCTTGCATCGCCGCCGATTTTTGGCTACACTGTAGTGTTAACAACCCGGCTTTTTCATGAGCGCGGGTTTTTTTTCGCCATCTTGTGACCTCGAAGGAGAAATGTTTTGTGAAACGCTTGTTCGGTTTTGTCCTCCTGTTCATTTCCTGCGCCGCGGGCCAACCTGCTATCATTGTACCATCCCCGCCGCCCACAGACTCTCTTCCCACACAAGGACCGTGGAAACACGCGGTTGTCGCCGGCATTACCATGACACAAATAGCCTTCAAGGACTGGGCGCAGGGCGGTGAAAACGCCCTTTCGTACGCCATAAACCTGAACGGCAAATCAAACAGGGATGATGATGCAACCAACTGGTCGAATTCCTATAGGCTCGGCTTCGGCCAAACACGGCTTGGAAGTCAGGGTCTCAGGAAGACCGACGACAAGATTGACCTTGAATCGGTGTTGTCTTTTATCATCAATGCACCCATTGATCCGTACGCGTCGCTGACTCTGAAAACGCAGTTCGCAAGCGGGTACACATACGATCAGAAAACCGGGACAAGAACTCCGGTCTCAAAGTTTTTCGATCCCGCTTACCTGACCCAAACGGCCGGTTTCAGATACAAACCCCTTCCCCAAATTAAGACGCGTCTCGGAGCAGGCGTTCGGGAGGTGATCACATCAGTCTATCGGGTGTATGCAGATGATCCCAAGACGACGCAGATTGAGAAGATCAAAGTCGACGGCGGATTCGAGTCAGTGACAAATATTGATTTTGAATTAGATGAAAATCTCGTCTTCGCGGGAAGACTGGAACTCTTTTCGGCATTCCGGGCACTTGACGAGGTTATCGTTCGGAGCGATAACTCCATCACCGCAAAAGTCGGAAAATTTGTGTCGGTCATCTTGAACATTCAGATTATCAACGACACACGGGCAACAGCGCGAACGCAGCTTAAGGAGACTTTGAGTCTCGGATTCATTTACACATTGATCTGATGAGATCCTTTCCGGTTGGCCGAAATGTGCTGGGCGGTCTTTTGGGTGCCGGTATCGGGCTTGCGGTGGGTGTTGGCGCTTACACGTTTGTTTATGCCCGGGGGGCGTCCTATCTCACAGACGATCCCGCAGCGTGCGCTAACTGTCATGTCATGAACGATCATCACGCGGCCTGGGTCAAATCCAGTCACAGCTCGGTGGCCGTTTGTAATGATTGCCATACGCCATCCGGCATCGTCGCCAAATACGCGGTGAAAGCTTCCAATGGTTTCTGGCATTCCTATGCATTTACAACCGGCGATTTCCCATACCCGCTCCGTATCAAACCTCACAACCTGGAAGTTGCCAACGACGCCTGTCGGAAATGTCACGCCGAATTGACCGCGGCAATGGGCCATACGGCTGAAACAAATCCGGGATCCTGCGTCACGTGCCACCAATCTGTCGGACACATGGAATAATTCCATCATTACCCAAGGCCATGTCATGAACAACGCACAAGCGCGCGGACGATCAGTCCGCCTCACTATCGGGATTGCGGTCGCATCCACTCTTGCCGCCGTAGCCGGCGTGGCCCTCTTGGTCAATATTGTCGAACGGAAGCAGGAAGCATTGAATCCATATTATCGTGTCGTTGAGTTGACCGACACGACGGTCGTTGCGGAGACCTGGGGAAAGAATTTCCCCATGCAGTACGATGATTACCGACGGACTGTCGATCAGGTACGCACGCGATTCGGCGGCAGCGAGGCGGTTCCAAGAACTCCCACGGATGCGGATCCCCGGTCCATCGTTTCTCAATCGAGACTCGAAGAGGATCCGCGGTTAAAAACCATATGGGCAGGATACGCCTTCGCCACCGACTTTCGGGAAGAACGCGGTCACGCCTATATGCTTGAAGACCAGATCTTCACCGAGCGCCAGCGAGTCGGTCAGCAACCAGGAGCCTGCCTTCATTGTCATGCCTCTGTCTATGTCGCCTATAAACAAGTGGGAAACGGGGACCTTGTCAAAGGATTCAAGCGGGTGAATCAGATGCCATACGCCGAGGCCCGCCTGCTCGTGAATCATCCGGTTTCGTGCATCGATTGTCACGATCCAAATACCATGCAGTTGCGGGTCACGCGACCGGGATTCATGGAAGGTATTCGGGCGCTGAAGGAATCACAGGGAATCAAGAACTACGACGTGAACAGCATGGCCACGCGGCAGGAAATGCGGGCATACGTGTGTGGCCAGTGTCACGTGGAATACTACTTCAGGGGAAAGGAAAAGCGGTTGACCTATCCATGGTCGAATGGCCTACGTGTGGATGACATCATGTCCTACTACGATGAAATAAAATTCAGCGACTGGACACATCCTGAGACAGGGGCCGGGGTCCTAAAGGCCCAGCACCCGGAGTTTGAACTCTGGAACCAGGGTATTCATGCCCGCTCGGGCGTCGCCTGTGCCGACTGCCATATGCCTTATAAACGCGTCGGAGCGCTGAAGATCAGCGATCACCATGTACGAAGCCCGCTCCTCAACATCAACCGCGCCTGTCAGACATGCCATCGGTGGTCAGAAGAAGAATTACGGAATCGAGCGGAGAACATTCAGGAAAAGACGTATACCATGCGGAACATTGCAATGAATGCCCTCGTCGATCTGATTAATGACATCAGGAAAGCGCGTCAGGCAGGGGCGAAGGATGCTGTGCTCGCCACGGCGAGGTCCTATCAGCGGCGGGCCCAATTCTACATTGACTTCATCGAGGCGGAAAACTCGATGGGATTTCACGCTCCTCAGGAGGCCGTCCGGATCCTCGGAGAATCAATCAACTTCTCGCGCCTCGGACAAGTGGCATTGAAGAATGTCACATCAGGCCGGTAGCGGCTACTCCAGTAATCCGGCAACATGCCTGGCGATCGCCGGTGAAGCTGTAAGACCAGGAGAGTCGATTCCGATGAGGTTGACAAAGCCCTCCAATCCGCGGTCCCTTTCGTGACGGATCACAAAATCCTTTGGGGGCTCGCCCTTCTTCTGCAATTTTGGACGAATTCCACTCATGTCCGGCATGAGGTCATCCGCAGTTATTTGGGGCAGAATCCGCCGGATTGATTCTGCGAATGCCGAGGCTTTCGTTTCGTCCACACTGTAATCGATAACGCCCTGCTCCAGGTATTCCACATCCGGACCAAACTTGAGCCTTCCGCCCCAATCCCGCAGTGCATGCACCCCAAGGCCCTCATTCTGAGGAACGGGATACACTAGGCGTGAGACCAGATTGGCTTTTGACGGTCGTACAGCGAAATAGGAGCCCTTCGCGAACGATAGCCGATATCCTGCCTGATCAATATCGATTCCGGCCAGTGCTGCGACAGCATCGGAGTGCAACCCCGCGGCATTGATGAGTTTTTCAGATGTGAATGAGGACTCCAACTCACCCTCCCGTATCGTGATTTCGTACTCCCCCGCCCTTTTCTGAATCCCTGTGACCTCGCAACGCGGTTGCACGGTCGCGTTGCGCTCAATTGCAACGTGATAGAAATAATCCATCAGCTCATGAGCCGAGAGGATTCCCGTATCCGGCGAATAGATTGCCCCCACGGTCCTGATATTCGGCTCAAGTTCCGATGCCGCCTGGGCTGACAGCATTCTCAGACGCGCTCCATTCTCACGGCCTCTGCGGAAAATTTCCTCCAGTTTCGGGAGTTCCTCTTGATTCGAAGCAGTGATGAGCTTCGAACAACGGTCATGGCTGATGTGGTTCTGTTCGCAGATGCTGTAGAGAAGATCCCTGCCTTCGATGCAAAGAACGGCCTTGAGCGATCCGGGCGGATAATAGATGCCGGCGTGAATGACCTCGCTGTTCCTGCTGGAAGTTTCCATTCCATACTTGTCGTTTTTTTCCAGAACAACGACATGACGGCTTTTCCCGGAGATTTCGGCGGCAACCGCAAGCCCCACAACACCTGCTCCAATGATTGTATATTCGAAATCGGGCATGGTTTCTCGTTCCGTAGACAAGATACGAAGTTTTCAGCAGTCCCGCGAAAAGAAAGAATTTTTCATGTCCATTCATTTACGATAGAGAACTCCTAGCTTCGGGTCTGAGCACTCCAAGTAACCTCCCGGAAGACCAGCCTGGCGGCAAAATCAACCTTATACTCACGAACTCAAATGAAGACCGGCACCCTCCCATCAATTCACTCCTCCAAAATGCCTTGCATCCAGATTTCTCTCTGCGTACGTTTCACAGCTCCGCTCACATTCTTTATCAGTGGAATCCTGAGTCTTACATTTTTTCATTTTTACTTTTCACTTTTAA
>JACQPU010000192.1 GCA_016207365.1 Ignavibacteriales bacterium
CCTGGCCGCCGACGATGTTGCCCAAGCCGTTCTGACCGCCGTATCAATGCCTTCCAGGGCCATGATCAGTGAAATCGACATCCGTCCCACCAATCCGCGTTAGGTTGAATCCGAACACGCCGGTTTGTATATTGAAATGTGTAATGATGCGTTTCCATTCCGCTGTGACTCTTCGTGGCGTTGCCGCTCTCCTCAGCCTGCTTAGCCTGAATTGCTCCGTGTTTCGTCCGATCGGTAATGTTATCTCCACGGGTTACGAAAATACCGTTGCGTACTTCAATTCCTATTACAACGCGTCAAGAATTTTCACGAATGCAGAGCGAGAGGTGCTTGACAACGAGAAGAAAGTCAGGCAACGCGAGGGTCTTGTTGATCGGCCCATTGAGCCCCCGCCTGGGGCGAAGGGGATGTTTTCGTCGGTCATTGATAAATGCTCGAATATTCTCACATTTCAGCCGATGAGTGCACTTGTGGATGACGCGGTATTCTTAATTGGGAAGTCGTATTTCTATCAGGGCGAATTTCTCAAGGCGGAGCGAAAATTCACTGAACTCCTTTCCCTCGACCTTTCACGTTCCTTTGCGCTGGAGGCCTCCTTGTGGCGGCTGAAGAACCTTTCGAGGCTTCGGAGGGACGATGAAGTCCTCGCCGGAGGGGCCGAGATGGTAAGACAGGCCGTAGAATGGGGGGAAGAGGACATCGCGGCCGAAGTGTGGATCCTTATAGGAATTTCCCATTTGCGGTCGGGCCAGCCGCTGAAGGCGATCGATGCGCACGAGGAAGCCATCAATCTTTCTTCTGATGAGACTGTACGGGGAGAGGCGCAGTATCGTATTGGCGATGCGGCGTTCGAGGCCGGCGAATTTTCCCGCGCATCGGAGGCGTACCTTAAGGTTGGTAGACACACAGATGCACCAGCCCTCTTGCTCCCTGCGGGTTTGCGAGCGATTGAAACGTTACGGCGAGGGGGGTTGTATGGCGAAGGATTGAACGCGTGTCGGACATTTCTCGACGACTATCGATTTCAGGATTACAGAAAAAACATCGAGCTTGAGCGGGCGCGCATACTCCTTGCAATGGGGAAGACCGACGAGGCCGTGGATTCTTTTGTGAGCCTCGATACCACTCATGCAAGGACAGAAATCGGTGCGAAGGCGGCTTTTGAGTTAGGCCGTATTCATGAATTGCGCGGCGACTATAAGTCTGCCCAAAGTGCCTACACGCGGGCAAGCGCACATCCCGTTCCGGGGATTTACAATCAGGCCCGAGAACGCGCAGGAGCGTTTGACCGGTATTTCAGGCTTTTGCAGACGCGTGCAGTCAGGGATACGTTGCTGCTCTCCATGGAATCCGGAAGGATCGATTCCACATTCGGGCCCGGCGCGCGAGATTCATTGGTACTTCTAAACGCGTCGAATGCCTATGAGATTGCGGAGGTATTCTATAACGACCTCGCAGTTCAGGACTCCGCGCGAAGGTGGTACGAACGGGCGCTTGCGGATCCGAGAGATTCGGTTCTTACCCCGCGCATCTTGTACCTGCTGGCCGAGCTTTCCCCGAGGGCGGCCGATTCATTGTACAACCGGATCTTGGATCGATATCCGCGATCTCCTTATGCGCAACTGGCAGCCATGCGACTTGGGATGGAGCCCGAAGTGGAAACGGCCGACCCAGCCGCAACCGTCTATCAGGGAGTTGAACAAAACATCGAATCCGGTGATTATAGCTCTGCGGTGTCCGGACTCCAATCTATTCTCAATGAGTATCCCAGCTCGTCCTACGCGCCGAAGAGCCTCTTTGCTCTGGGATGGCTCTACGAACACCGGTTAGGTCTCCCGGACAGCGCGCTGAGCTGTTATAATGGAGTCATGGAACGGTATGGCAATTCACACTATGCGCAGGCTGTTCGGAATCGCCTGCAGCCGCAGACGCGGGAACAGCAGGCGCGACCACGAGACCGACCTCGTAATGAGATCCGTCGTCCCGAAACGGGCCAACAGCCTGCCGGCAACATTGAAAGGATCGAATGATTATCCGTGATGTTGAAGTACGCAATGTGCAGGAAGTCGCCCGCGGAATTTTTGTCCTTTCATTCGTTTCTCTCGAATTGTCCGGGAGCACGCTTCCGGGTCAATTCATCAACGTCCTAGTACAAAAGGGGCATGAACCCCTCCTGAGAAGGCCGTTTAGTGTCTATAGGGTTGAGGAAGAGACCGTAGAGATTATTTTTAATGTAGTAGGAAAAGGAACGGTGCTTCTTGCGGCGAAGAAAAGGGGGGATATCATCAACATTCTTGGTCCGCTTGGCATTCCGTTTGGAACCGGGGGCTCGTTCAGAAACGCAATCCTGATTGCCGGCGGGCTGGGGATCGCTCCGATGCCGATCCTCGCCGAGCACCTGCGCAAGAACGGCAAACACATCGAGGTCTTTGCCGGAGCGAGATCGGGAGACCAGCTTGCCCTTGATCACCTCGAGAACACACACATAGCAACCGATGACGGATCCCGGGGATACCACGGAACCGTTGTGGCTCTCGCGGAACAGTACTTGAGGGAGCACCCACTTTCGGAGGCGAAAATCTTCGCCTGCGGGCCTATACGCATGCTCGCAGCCGTCAGCGCCTATGCAGAATCGGTTACGATTCCCTGTGAGCTTTCGCTCGAAGGAGAAATGGCCTGTGGTATCGGGATTTGCCAGGGCTGCCCTGTTGAACGGTTGGATGGTGCCACACGATACGCACTGGTCTGCACCGAGGGTCCAACGTTCGATTCTACAACAATCATTCTCAGGGGCGCATGAAAACAGGCTTCGTGCTTCGAAATGTCGAATTCAAGAACCGGGTGTTGGTTGCATCCGGTACTTTCGGCTATGGCGATGAAACACGCGATTTGGTCGATGTTGCCAAGCTGGGTGGCATTGTCACGAAGTCCCTCTCATGGAAACCAAGGGATGGCAATCCCCCACCGCGGATTGCAGAAACCCCGTCGGGAATGCTCAATTCGATCGGCCTTGCCAACATCGGTGTGCACGCGTTCATTGAAAAAAAGCTTCCATACCTTCGAACGCTGGATACGCGCATCATTGTGAACATTGCGGCAAGTTCCGTACAGGAATACTGCGATGTCCTGGCGCTTTTGGAATCGCAAAACGGGATTCACGGATTTGAGATCAACGTGTCGTGCCCGAATGTCAAAGAGGGTGGACTGAGTTTTGGAACGAATTGTGATCTCACTGCGGAGATTACCTCGAGGCTGAGGGCCCTGACTGATAAGCCGTTGATTATCAAACTCACTCCAAATGTGACACACATCGGCCAGTTTGCCGTCGCTGTGAAAGAAGCAGGGGCCGACGCGGTTTCGGTGATCAACACAGTCATTGGAATGGCTGTTAACGCAAAGACGCGGAAGCCAAAGATTTCGACTGTTACGGGTGGGCTCTCGGGGCCGGCAATAAAGCCGATTGCGCTTGCGAAAGTGTATGAAGTTGCCCAGTCGGTTGACATTCCGATCTTTGGTATCGGCGGAATTACTAACGCGGAAGATGCAATCGAGTTTCTCCTTGTTGGGGCTTCTGCAGTCCAGGTGGGGACAGCGAACTTCATCGATCCCCGAACCGGAGTCAGTGTGGCGGAAGGCATTGAATCGTTTGCGCGTGATCAGGCTCTGGGGGATGTGGGCGACCTCGTCGGTACGCTTAAGGCAAAGAAGGACATGTCCGTCCTTCAGTCCTGGCTCTGATTCTGAATCTTCCCTCTGTGAATTCCCCCCAGGCAATTGCATATCTCTACAGCCTGCAAACCCGCGGCATGAAATTCGGTTTGCGGGGGATTCGGATTCTCCTCAAGCACCTTGGGAATCCGGAGACGCAATTCCCGAGCATCCATGTTGCAGGATCAAACGGCAAGGGATCGACGGCGGCGCTGCTCGCGGCCTCGCTCACCGCGGCCGGGTACAGGACGGGACTGTATACTTCCCCGCATCTTGTCAGTTTTCATGAGCGGATCAGAATTGACGGCAAGCCGATCCTGGAACGGCAGATTCCCGAGTACGTTCGGCTTCTTCGACCCATCATTGAGGAACTGAGAACGACCTTTTTCGAAGCGGTAACTGCTCTGGCCTTCCGCTATTTTGCCGATGAGAAAGTCGACATTGCTGTTGTTGAAACTGGGTTGGGAGGTCGGCTGGATGCAACGAATGTGTTGAACCCCGTCGTTTCCGTTCTGACAACTGTGTCGCTTGAACACACGCAAATCCTGGGAAACTCACTTGCGGCCATTGCGTATGAAAAGGCGGGGATTATCAAACGAGGCATCCCTTGTGTCAGCGGCGTAACAGCGCATCCTGCCCGGGAGGTCATTCATCGTACATGTCACAGTCGCCGGAGTCGGTTGATAGAAACGGCCGGCGGGAGGGCAGAAGTTGGCCGCTCCGATCTGACAGGCTCAACAGCATCGTTTGTCCTGGGGAAAAAGGGACTTCGTGACGTCAAGATAGGACTGGCAGGAGCGTTCCAGGTGTCAAATGCCTTTGTAGCGCTAGCCACTCTATGGGAACTCGGACATCGCGGATTCAATGTGACGGAAGCGGATATTCGGCGTGGATTCGCACGCGTCACGGCCTTGACTGGATTCCGTGGACGTCTAACTGTTGCTCGCCGCCGGCCGCTGACGATCGTTGATGTTGCGCACAATCCTGCCGCGGTCAGGCAACTTGTGCAGGCCATACATGATGCCCGTCTGGAGAACCTGACAATTGTATTCGGGGTTATGGGTGACAAGGCATTCCGGAGCATGATAGGAATCCTTGCCGATATAGCCGGGAGAGCCATCGCTGTACAGCCGTTGACGGAGCGCGCCCGTTCAGCAGAAACGATCGCCGCGGCGTTCAGGGCGCGAAAGGTTCCCGTTGCTGTCGGGCCGACAGTCCGCGAGGGAATGATGATTGCGGGGCGAGCGGCTGGGAAGAGGGGCATCGTGCTTGTAACTGGTTCTCATTTTGTGGTAGGTGAAGCGTTGGCATTCATGGAACGCAAAAACTACTTGACAATCAATCAGTAATGGACTATCTTTCTTCAAGAAGTGGCGAAGGTTTTTCCCCATTTCGTTGTCTCCATCCGGCGCTCTTCAAACGTACTCATCCCAACCCACAACATCTTCCAGAGCAAGCTCGTAATTCATCCGTTATTATTTGTCCAATCACTTTTTTGAATTCTCACCATTTGTAAGGTTTTTCCGCCATGCCAATGGACATTACTGAGTTAAAGTCCAAGAAGATCGCCGAATTGAACACGATCGCCAAGGAGCTGAACATCCTCGGCCACAGCGACATGCGCAAACAGGAGCTGATTTTCAAAATCCTGGAAGCGCAAACGGAAAAGGACGGTCTGAGCTTCAGCAAGGGCGTGCTCGAGGTCCTGCCCGATGGATACGGTTTTCTGCGCTCGGTCGATTACAATTATCTTCCCTCTCCTGACGACATCTACGTCTCACCCTCTCAAATCAAGAAATTCGGATTGCGGACCGGGGACAGTGTTTCGGGTCAGGTGCGTCCACCCAAGGAAGGCGAGCGGTTTTTTGCCCTCCTGCGCGTTGAGGCGGTGAACGACGATCATCCGGATGTCATCCGTGACCGGGTGCTCTTCGACAATCTGACACCCTTGTATCCGAAGGATCGGGCGAAACTTGAGACCGCTCCCGGTGAGTATGCGATGCGTATTCTGGATCTCCTCGCACCCGTCGGCAAGGGACAGCGCGGAATGATTGTCTCTCCTCCAAAGGCTGGAAAAACCGTTCTTCTGCAGAAAATCGCTAACAGCATTACAAGAAATCATCCGGAGATCAAACTCATCGTGCTCCTGATCGATGAAAGGCCCGAGGAAGTAACGGACATGGAGCGGACGGTGAATGCCGAGGTTGTCAGTTCGACATTTGATGAGCCTCCCGAGAGGCACGTTCAGGTGTCAGACATGGTGCTGGAAAAGGCCAAGAGGCTTGTGGAGGCAAAACGCGATGTCGTGGTCCTCTTGGACAGCATTACGCGTCTTGCCCGCGCCCACAACACGGTGGTACCACACAGCGGCAAGATCCTCTCCGGTGGCGTTGATGCCAACGCACTCCACAGGCCGAAACGGTTTTTCGGCGCTGCGCGAAACATTGAGGAGGGCGGAAGTCTCACGATCATCGCCACGGCCCTCGTGGAAACGGGAAGCAGGATGGATGAAGTTATCTTCGAGGAATTCAAGGGAACGGGAAACATGGAAATCGTTCTCGATCGCAAGCTGAGCGACCGGCGCGTGTTCCCTGCCATTGATGTGAACCGGTCCGGTACACGAAAAGAGGAAATGCTGCTGGAACCGGAAGAACTCAACAGGGTTTGGATCCTGAGAAAACTTATCAGCGATTTGAACCCGCCCGAAGCGATGGAGTTCTTGCTGGAAAAGATGCGAGGCACAAAATCAAACAAGGAATTCCTGAAATCCATGAACAGCTGAATAGACTCCTATGTCTGAAGC
Organism: Ignavibacteriales bacterium; assembly: GCA_016207365.1. GTDB lineage: Bacteria > Bacteroidota > Ignavibacteria > UBA10030 > UBA10030 > JACQPU01. The sequence continues at coordinate 6,512 of JACQPU010000192.1, forward strand.
AGTGATTGTGAGCGCCTGCCGTACTCCCATTGGATCGTTCATGGGAGCCCTCGGTTCAATCCCCGCCCCCCGACTCGGTGCCCTCGTTGTTGAAGAATCCATCCGCAGAGCAGGAATTAAGAAAGACGATGTCCAGGAAGTGATCATGGGGAATGTCCTGACTGCGGGGGAAGGACAGGCTCCTGCTCGCCAGGCCGCCTTGTTTGCCGGGCTTCCGGAATCGGTGGAGTGCATGACGGTCAACAAGGTGTGCGGCTCCGGTCTCAAAGCCGTGATGTTGGCTGCGCAGGCCGTACGCCTTGGAGATGCCGATATCATTGTGGCCGGTGGGATGGAAAGCATGTCCAACGTGCCGTTCGCTGTCGAAAAGGCGCGGGGCGGATTGAAACTGGGCCACGGGGAAATGACGGACCTGATGATCAAGGACGGCTTGTGGGATGTCTATAACAACTTTCACATGGGATCGGCAGCAGAGCTCTGTGCAAAGGAATGCGCCATTCCGCGGGAAGCGCAAGACGCATTTTCCATCCGGAGTTACCAGCGAGCCCAGGAAGCAACGAACAAGGGATGGTTCAAAGAGGAAATTGTCCCTGTGAGGATCCCCTCGAAAGATGGTGAGACGATTGTGGATAAGGATGAGGATCCGTTCAAAACCAACTTTGATAAAATACCGAAGCTAAAGCCGGTGTTTCAAAAGGACGGGACCGTGACGGCTGCGAATGCATCGAAGATCAATGACGGTGCCGCTGCGCTGGTTGTGATGTCCGCCGAGCGAGCCAAGGTGCTTGGCGTCAAAGCGCTTGCAAGAATTGTCACGTATGCCTCATCGGCAAAAAAGCCCGAGTGGTTCACGACCGCGCCGGCAGACGTAATTCGGAAAACGCTCGACCGGGCTGGCATGAAACAGGATGATATCGGTCTCTTTGAAATCAATGAAGCCTTTGCCGTGGTGACGCTTGCGGTCAATAAAATGCTGGGTCTGGATGAGGCAAAGGTCAATGTTCATGGAGGGGCGGTGGCTCTTGGCCATCCGATCGGCGCAAGCGGGGCCCGCATCCTTGTGACGTTGCTGCATGCGCTGCGTATGCGAAAGCAGCAGCGCGGAATGGCGGCAATTTGCATCGGCGGCGGAGAGGCCAGCGGCGTGATTGTTGAACTTCTCTGACGCAAGTTCCCACAATCAACAAAGAACACACCTATGACACCGCCAGTACGAAATGTTACCGTGGTGGGCGCAGGAACGATGGGCAACGGGATCGCACACGTGTTTGCCCAGTACGGTCATCGCGTGATGCTGTGCGATGTAAAACCGGAACTGGTCGAGCGGGGAATGAAAACCATCGAGGCGAACCTTGGCCGGCAGGTCAAGAAAGGAACGCTCCAGGAGACGCAGAAACAGGAAACACTCGGTAGGATCACACCGTCGACGGATCTGGAAGCAGCATCCCGGGAAGCTGACCTTGTTGTCGAAGCGGCCACGGAGCGGGAAGAGATCAAGAAAACAATCTTCCGCACGCTGGATCGAACAGCCCCATCGCAAGCCATCCTTGCATCAAATACATCCTCAATTTCCATTACAACCCTGGGAGCGGTGACGAGCCGGCCGGAGAAGGTGATCGGCATGCATTTCATGAACCCCGTGCCTGTGATGAAACTGGTGGAGATCGTTCGCGGACTTGCAACATCCGATGAGACGTTCAAAAC
>JACQPU010000181.1 GCA_016207365.1 Ignavibacteriales bacterium
ACTTTTCACTTTTAACTTTCTTAATTATCCACGCTCACCATAAGGAATACAAGTATGGGCAAAGGAGACCGACGGTCCCGAAAAAGCAAGATTTGGCGCGGAACCTACGGCAAGACAAGGCCGAGACACAAGAAAAAGAAGCGGCCGGACCGAAAACAGGAAAGAGTTGAAAAATGATTGCACGCTTGTGGCATGGAGTGACCAGAGCAGACGCTGTAAACGAATACCTCGAATACCTCAACAAAACCGGTATTCCAGGGTACCGTCAAACTCCGGGTAACAACGGCGTCTCGGTGCTGGTTCGAACTGAGGGCGGGAAGGCGCACTTCTTGCTCATTTCACTTTGGGACTCGTACGACGACATCAGGAAATTCGCCGGCGACGACTACGAGCGGGCCCGATACTACCCTGAAGATTCAAAGTGGCTGCTGGAACGTGAGCCAAACGTCGTCCATTACGACGTCGCTGTTCACCTATAGTCTAATCACACTGAAAACGAATGACCCGGTCAGCACAAGCCCTTCAGGCGTACCTGGATCTGATCGAAGAATCATACTCCAAAAAGACCTGGCATGGACCAAACCTCCGCGGTTCGCTGAGGGGAGTAAGTGCCCGTAAAGCCGCGGCCCGTCCCGCACCTGGTCGCCATAATATTTGGGAAATAGCCGTCCATTGCGCGTACTGGAAGTACATTGTTCGCAGACGCATCCTGGGCGAGCGGCGCGGCTCATTCCCTCTGAAAGGCAGTAATTGGTTCCGTCGGCCAGGAACACTGAGCGAGGAGGCTTGGAGGACAGATTTGGCACTTCTACGGCGCTGCCACGAGGGGATGGTCAAAGCCGTCCGCACTCTGTCCCCGTCAGCGCTTGGTAGAACACCTCGCGGCAGTACTGTCAGCACCAGGGCCATTCTTCGCGGAATTGCCTTGCACGATGTGTATCACGCAGGACAGATCCAGCTTCTTAAACGGCTTATCCGTTAGGGGGTTTCTATGTTTCGCTACAATCCGGAAGTGGCGATTATCTGCATACTCGTCGGCGTCATTCTCGTTGTCCGCGGGTGGTACGCGCTACGACGGCAAGCGATCACCGTAAAGAAGGCGATCGGCCTCCCGTGGCAATATCATGATATTACACGCGACAAAAACCCACGCACATTCCTGATCACGGCGTGGGGCATCATCCTGCTGGGAATCTGCTTCATCCTCTTCCCCTTTGTTGTCGAATATTTCATTTAGCGGGACATAAGGAGCATTGAACATGGCAGACCATGTGTACAAACACATTGAACTCACCGGCACTTCGACCAAGTCGATCGAGGATGCCGTGAACAATGCGCTCGCGCGGGCAGCAAAGACGGTACGAAACATGCGGTGGATGCAGATCGTTGAAACGCGAGGACATGTCGATAATGGCGCCGTTAGTCACTGGCAGGTGACCATCAAGGTGGGCTTCACACTCGAAGACTGAGGAAAAATGGTGCCTTTGCTCCAAACGGTTGTGCTTGATGGCCAATATGTCCGGCTGGACCCCTTAGGCATGCACCACCTGGATGCGGCCCGAGGCGATTCCTCTCTTCTTGACCTTCTACAGAGTTTTTTCTACACTCCCCCAGGAGGCGCAATGCCGATCGTGACGACAATTGACCGGGAGCGCAACATCACCGTTCACACCGCCTCCGGAAATCTCACCTACGAAGAGCTTGTACAAACCCTCGAGTCGTTCTACCGCAATCGGGACGCCCCTGAGAACGTCTTGTGGGACGGTCGCCAGGCCTCCCTCACCGGTCTGAGCGCAGCTCAACTGAAGCAGCTGGGAGCCTACACAAAGAAGTTTCAGCAGGAAGGGATCTCGGTAAAGGGTGGAAAACGAGCCCTCCTCGCACCCGCGTCGGTGGATTATGGATTGGCCCGAATGATCGGGTCCTTCAAAGATCTCCTTGCCGAAGACATCAAGTTTGAAGTTCGAACATTTCGCACGTATCAGGAGGCAATCGACTGGCTTTCCGAGCTGCCCATGGAGAAGCATGATGGCTGAAACCCGCGGCAGGCCTGAACACGGCGCTTCCGATCAGCCCCTCCGGCACGCGGCCATCGGGCAAATCTCCGTCACCGTCCATAACCTCCCCGCTGCCGTGTCGTTCTATCGTGACGTTCTCGGGCTTGAATTCCTGTTCGCGGCTCCCCCATCCATGGCCTTCTTCTCAGTACGGGGAATCCGGCTTATGCTTTCAATTCCGGAAAAACCTGAGTTCGATCATCCCGCTTCGATCCTCTATTTCCTGGTGGGAAGTATTCAGGACGTTCACGCCGCGCTGATGCAGAAAGGCGTGATCTTTGATCAGGCCCTTCATAAAGTCGCACGGCTCCATGACCGCGAAATCTGGATGGCATTCTTTCGGGACCCCGATCGAAACCTGCTTGCGCTCATGAGCGAACAGGAACCGGCATAATGGCAACTCGTACCTCCAGAAAGGCCCCGAAAACCACGGTGTCACCGATGGCCCTGAGGGACGGGGCTCAGGGCATCTCTCTGATTCTCCTGGGCATCATCGCGGTGTTCGTCGTCGGGGTCATTCTTCTTGAACTGAAATCGGTACTCCTCCCTTTTGTCATCGCGGTATTCCTTTCCATCATCTTCAGCCCGACAGTAGCGGGTTTGAAGCGGAAAGGAATTCCCACGGCATTGTCACTGCTATTCGTTCTTCTGGCCCTTTCCCTCGTTCTGTTCCTGATAGCTCTGGTCTTCACATCGAGCATTGACTCCTTCGTCAACGAAGTGCCAAAATACGAGCGCAAGCTCAAAACGATCATCGATGGCGTGGTTCATGCCGTCAATGAAGTTGCCATCGAATACGATATCGATCTTGAGCAAATCGGCTGGAGTCAGGCATTTCAGTTTTCCTCTGTCGCATCCGCCCTTACTTCGGGCGTGGGCTCATTCCTCAACCTTCTTACGAACCTGTTTCTGATTGTGCTCTTCATGCTCTTCATTCTCTCCGGAAGTGGTGATTTGGCCAGCAAGATTCGGTTGGCCTTCCCGCCGCACCAGGCAGAGCGTATGGGTGGAATGATCAGAAACATCGAAACGCGCGTACGCCAGTACCTGATGACGAAAACAGTGATCAGTGCAGGAACGGCGCTTCTGACATTCCTGATCCTCTGGGCAACGGGTGTGGATTTCCCGCTCGTGTGGGCGTTTCTGACATTCCTCCTCAATTTTATCCCGAACATCGGATCAATTATCGCCGTCATTTTTCCCGTAGCCCTCGCATTCCTCCAGTTTGACACGGCTGGACAACCGCTGCTTGTCCTCATCCTTCTCTCGGTCACGCAGATGGCGATGGGAAACGTCATTGAGCCGAAGTTAATGGCGTTCCGGCTCAATTTGAGCGCAGTCATGATCCTCGTCTCGTTGATTTTCTGGGGCTGGCTTTGGGGAGTCCTCGGAATGATCCTCTCCGTGCCCATCATGGCCACGGTGAAAATCGTCCTGGAACATGTTGAGCCGCTTAGGCCCTATGCGGTGCTGATGGGGGGACCGGCAGAGCAGAGATAGAACATCCGTACAACAAAAAAGCCCGGCGAAAACCGGCTTTCGTTTGATCCCTTTCCCGATCAACTCCCTCGCGATGCAAGCTGCCGGTCGAGCATGATCAATCCCGCCGGAGCATCGCCGATCATCTTCAGCAAATTGACGATTTCATCCACGCTCCTTTCTTCTTCCACCTGCTCTTTAATGAACCAATCAAGCATGATCTGCGTCGGATAGTCTTTTTCTCTCACGGCAAGTTCGTACAAGGCCGTGATCGAGGCGGTGACGCTTCGCTCATGCTCGAGGACCTTGGTCATGACATCGAGCGGAGACTTGAATTCGGAAGGTGGCTTGTCGATCGACTCGAGAATCACTTTGCCGCCCCGTTCGTGAATGTAGTCATAAACCTTCAGGGCATGCGAGGTTTCTTCCTGATACTGCTTCCTCATCCAGTGCGCAAACCCCGAGAGATTTACGCCTGTGAAATAAGCGGACATGGAGAGATAGTAATAAGCCGAATACAGCTCCTTTCGTATTTGCTCCCGAAGTGCTTTAAGAACCGATTTGGGAATCATAAATGCTCCTTGCCTAGTGTATACCCAGTGATTTCACAAGCCAGAGGCTTAAATCCGGTACGTAGGTAATGACCAACAACGCTGCCACCATAATGGCAATGAAGACAAGTACCGACCTGGCGACCTCCAGGATCGGCTTTTCAAAGCGCAGGCTGGAGAGAAAGAGATTCAGGCCGACCGGCGGCGTCAGATATCCGATCTCCAGATTGGTAAGAAAAATAATTCCAAGATGCAACGGATCAATCTGGAACGCACGGGCAATCGGAAGGATCAGCGGTACAACCACGATGATTGCGGAAAAAATATCCATCATCATGCCGACAATGAGGAGAAAGAGGTTGAGGATGAGCAGAAAGGTCACTTTGCTGTCGACATTGGACTGTACGAATTCGAAAAGTCGCTGTGGCACTTCCTTGTCGATAAGGTAATTCGTTAATCCGAGTGCTGTGCCGAGAATGGCAAGAATTGAACCGACAAGAATCATGCTTTCCTTCATCACCCGCGGGACATCCCGGAAGAGATGCATATCGCGGTAAACGAACGTCACAACGATCAGTACGTAAAAGGCCGTCACTGCCGATGCTTCTGTGGCTGTGAACGCTCCGCCATAGATCCCACCAACAATGATGAAGGGCAGGGGAATTTCCCAGGCGGCTCCCCGGATGGCAGACCAAAGGTTTGGCCAGGAAAAAGAAATCCTGGGCACCCGGGTGCGCACGCCAACGCGGACACTGTACATCGCAACAAAGGAAACAAGAAGCAGACCAGGAATCACTCCCGCAACAAACAGCTGGTCAATGCTGACCTCGGCGATAATGCCATAGAGAATGATCGGAAGGCTCGGAGGAAACAGAAGCCCGATGCTGCCCGAGGCTGTTACAAGGCCGAGCGAAAACCGTTCAGGATACAGTTCCTTCATGAGGATCGGCAGGGTGATGCCTCCCAGCGCGACGATTGTGACTCCGGAAGCGCCTGTGAACGCTGTAAAAAAAGCACAGATAGCCAGCACAACGATCGCCAGCCCCCCCGGAATCCATCCAAACATCGCCCTTGCAAGCGTAAGCAACCGCTGCGGCGACCTGCCCTCTGCCAGCAAATATCCGGCAAAGGTAAACAACGGAATCGCAATCAGCGTCGGGGTCTCGGCGATCCGATAAAGCTCAATGATCACCGAAGAGGTGTCAATGCCCTCGCGGTCGAACGCTACAAGGGCAATCCCGCCGATAATGGTAAAAAGCGGAGCGCCAAGGAGCGCTAGGAGAATCAGAATGACCGCAATAACCCACGTGCTCATTCTTCGATCACTCCGGTGCGCAGACGGCTGATTCCGGTGATAACGCGGACAGTGAAATGAAAAATCATCAATCCAAACCCCGCCGGGATGACGATTTGTGAATACCACGACGGGACATCCGCAAAGACCGTGCTTCCGAACTCGATCTCATCGGAGATAAACGTGAGGGATGCACGAAGCAGGAAGGCACAGATGAACACTGCAAAACAGTTGGTCAGCAGGCGAATAAAGGCTCTTGTGCGAGGCGGGAGGAATCGTGCAAAGGCATCAATGCTGATGTGGCGACCTTCTCTGGTGGCGCGGGCAGCACCGAGAAAACCAATCCAGAGCACAAGATGCCGAAGGAGAATTTCCCCCCAAAGAAGCGACTCCGAAAATACATTCCGGAGAATCACCTGGGTGAACGACAGAACCACCATAACCGACAGGAGAGCAACCAGGAGAACGCCTTCAAGACGCCCCAGTCCGTCGTCACACCATCGGAGCACTTTCATGGGGAAGGTTTGCGGTTGTTCCTGCGAAATTCCTCAAGAGCGCTTTCCACCCGTCTCAGAAAATCCTCCGGATAGACCTTGCCGGCGAGGTTACGGCGAACGGTGGAAGAAACATCAATGTAATAGCGGTAATCCTCCTGATTTGGCTTGATCAAGGTCAGCCCCCGCTTCGTCATTTCATGGATCGCGTCAGCGTTTTGCTCGCGGCTGATCTGCGTTAACCGACGAAAATGCTTTTTCCCCTGTTCGAGGAGAATAAATTGAACATCCTTCGGAAGCTCCTCAAAGACTCTGCGGGCAATCAGCACGGCCCCGGCTGCGTCAGAAAGACGAACATCGACCAGGAATTTCGCCCGCGTGTACCACTGAAGCATCAATGCTGCATACGGCGGGGCGTAAAAAGCGTCTATGAGCCTGGTCTGGAGCGACGTCATCACGTCTGGCATTGCAAGGGGAATGGGATGGATGCCGAATTCCCGGAACAGGGCTTCCGCGATGGGATCCCCCTCCCAGGCCCACATCTTGAGACTTTTGAGATCCTCGGGACGTGCTACGGGTGAGTTTGTGAATACGTAGACAAATCCCACCTCCGCCCATCCAAGAAGGACGTACCCCCCATCAAGAAATGCCTGGCGGAATTCCTCGTCGAATTTCTCATACACATAATCGACCTCTTCGTAACTCCGGAAAAGAAACGGAGAATCCAGGAGTCTCACCTTGGAGGCAATCTCTCCTATCGCGACACCCGTGAATCCTCCCGCATGAAGCTGGCCGGCCCGGATCTTCCGGAGCACAACACGCTCGTCGCCCTGCACAGCCCCACTGTATATTCTGAACGCTACGCGGCCCCCAGTTTCTTTCCGGATCGACGCCTCGTACTCCCGCATGACGGTCATCCATGAAGTCCCCTCAGGAGCCACCGTGGCAAACTTGATCGTATGCTGTTGCGCCCCAAGAGTGAGACAACCAAGGGTCAAAAGCGTCGCAACAAACGACCCTTTCCGTATTCCATGCATTGTTCTTTTTCCGTTCATATGATCGTCATGCGCCCTCTTCAGAACAGATCAGCCATTCTTTGCCTCAATCTCCTCGCCTTTTCCTTGGCTACCGCGTTCGGCAAACGGGCTTCCGGAAGGATGTCCGGAGAGGCCCCTTCAACTGTCTTTAAACACCGGTCAAACAAGTCCTGATCCAGCGTCTGGACTGCATAAGTTTGAGCATAATACACATAGGTCATAAGGAATTTTCCACCGTTGATGGCGAGGGCCTTTTCGAAATAACTCTTTGCCCGCTCCGGATTGCCACCGAGAGCGGCCGGCATTGTCCCTTCAAGCACTCCAAGGAATGTATAGGCGCCTCCGTAATAGTATTCGGGGCTTTTCTCCGCAACGAACCTCATCATGGCAATGACCTGCGGAAGGTCGGCAAACGCAGCAACGTCCGTCCTGGTAATATTGATATACCCACCCCAACCGAATGCCGTCCAGAACACAGCCGGAACATCCTCTTTTCGCATTCCGGCAAGGGCCGATTCGACGCCCTGAAGATCTTTGCCCAGCGCATTTCTGAGGCCCCTATGCCGGCCAAGGGCCCGAATCCCGTAATCACGTCCCCTCAAATAAAACACGCGCGCGCGCTCCACACTGTCCTCCTCGACAAACGCGAGAGCATATGCACTGTATCCCTGCGAAGCCAGGATCAGCATGTCCTCGTTGTCCGGGTCCCCCTGGATCAATGCCTCAAGGAGCTTGATATTCCCCGCAAGGCCTTCGCGCGCAAACTCGAGATCACTCTCCCGGAAATACCCATCGAACCCGTACTGCATGATATCTGCCATCGAACGAATGGCGATTTGCTGGATGCATCCGCTTATGAGCACGGACATCAGAATGGAAAGAAACAAGGGGAAGGATTTTGAAGGTCGTTTCATCAGGAAAAAATATACCCAAAAAAACCCGAGAGTCAAACCCAACCTTTTTCATTGAGCATTGGAAGAAAAGAAACGCGGAGTGATTCGTGAATATCCGGTCATTGCCCTCCCTCTGCTTATGAGAGGATAGAACCTCCCACCATTCGCCATTGTAATTCAGGATGAGTTTTCCTGAAGTCACAACCACGCTTGCTTTTCCCTCCTTTTTTGCGGTAATTAGTTTCCGGTTCATCGTACTCCAGGCACCGTCCTTCTGATCCCCTCCGTTATGAACAAACGGCATCGGCAAACAGCACGGCGATCCGGCACCACATCCGAACGGAAAAAGATCTATTTCTTCTCGGACGCCCACCTGGGTATCGGGTCGGCCGATGAAGACCGCGACAAAGAACAACGGATCATCCGCTTCCTGAATTTCGTCCAACAAGATGCGGAGCAACTCTTTATTGTCGGCGACCTGTTTGATTACTGGTTCGAATACCGGAGTGTAGTTCCCAAAGGGTATGTGCGCCTCATGGGAGCCCTGGCCCGCGTGACCGATTCCGGCATTGGCGTGACGTTTGTAGCCGGCAACCACGATTTCTGGCACAGGGACTATTTTGTACGGGAGCTTGGAATCGAGGTATGCCTTGATCCGATCGAACGAATCATCGCCGGAAAGCGTTTTTATATTCATCACGGCGATGGATTGATCAAAGACGACAGGGGATACAGAATACTCAAGCGGATACTCCGAAACCGGTTCAACATCTGGCTCTTTTCGCTTCTCCATCCCGATCTTGCTGGCTCCCTCGCGCGATGGTCGTCCGGCACAAGCAGAGAATACACAACCAGACGAACGTATGAGGACCAGGACATGACCGAGTTTGCGGCATCAAGAATACAAGAAGGATTCGATTTCGTCGTTATGGGCCACCACCATCACTCCGTCCTCAAACGACTCGACAAGGGCATCTACGTAAATCTTGGAGACTGGATGAGGGAGAACGCCTACGCAGTCTTCGACGGCGGGACTCTCTCCCTCAGGACGTGGAAAGTGGGAACTCATGGCTGAGCGGAAACAATACAGTTCGAAAGCCATGGAGCGGTATTTCACCGACCCCCAGTTCCGCCGGTCAATCTTGAGCGCAGGCGGAGGTTGGATCAGGCAGAACAAACGCACGGCCATGCTCCTCCTTCTCTCCTTCTTCATTCTGATCTTTTGGTACGGGTATCACATTGTCGACGGACTTCCCTCACTTGAGCAGCTGGAGAATCCCAGGCTCGAAATCTCCACAAAAATCTATTCGATAGACGGAGAAGTTCTGGATCAGTTCTCCGTCAAGAACCGTACACCGGTTACGCTTGATCAGCTTCCGCCGGGCCTCGTTGAAGCACTCATCGCGACAGAAGACAAGAGATTCTACGATCACTGGGGTGTAAACGCCTCGAGATTCGTCCGCCAGATGATCATCAATGTCACAACCTTCCGCCAGGCCGGCGCAAGCACCATTACGCAGCAACTCGCGCGCAATCTCTACAAATTGAAGGGAACGGAAGAATCCCTGTTTGACAAGATTACCCGAAAGATCCGTGAATTCTTAACATCTGTTCAAATCGAGCGGAACTTCACAAAGAAGGAAATACTCCAGCTGTACCTGAACGAGTCGTATTTCGGGCGCTCGGCATATGGCATTGAATCGGCTGCCGAGGTGTACTTTCGGAAGCGCGCTGTGGACCTCAAATCCGCTGAATTCACCCTCCTCATCGGAATGCTCAAGGGCCCGACGTACTATGATCCCATCGAGCATCTCGACCGGGCCCTCCTGCGCCGGGACATCGTCATCGGGCAAATGATCAGTGACCAGGTGATCTCGGAAGATGAAGCACGCCGTACCCGATCCGACACGCTGAGTTTTTATCTCCCCGACCCGGAACTCCGTCAGGGAATCGCGCCCCATTTTGTTGAATGGGTGCGGCGACAGCTTGTGCAGAAATCCCGAACGTATGGATTTAATCTATTGCGCGACGGACTGAAAATATACACCACGCTGGATGCCCGCATGCAAAAACATGCAAACCGGGCGGTGGAAGAACACATGAAAGAATTCCAGGCAAAATGGGATACGCTTTGGAATTGGGACGCGTATCC
>JACQPU010000182.1 GCA_016207365.1 Ignavibacteriales bacterium
CTGCATAGGAAACACCAGAGGGCTTGATCACAAGGATTCCAGATGCCCTGTCAACAGCGCTTGCATTGCCCCAAGTGAGGGTCACCAGTTCATCCTTCACCAATCGAAGGTTCGCCTCGTAAACTCGCTCTTTCAGATCTTTATGCAGATCTTTATGCATTTGATCGCTGCTGGTTGCGAATGGCAATAAGTTCCTTCATGACATGATGGACATTGCCGCTGCCATCCTTGGTTCCAAAGGCGTCGTGCAACGTTCGATAGAGGCGGTAGAGACTCTTGTACGTTGCGTGTGCAGACGGATCGGGTTCGAACACCCTAGACCTGGAGCCGGTCATTTGTTTTTGAGCCTCTTCAAAGCCATCATGCCCGCCCTTGGCTTCCCCTGCTGCCACACCTCCGGCAATTGCCGCACCGAGAGCACACGTTTGAGACGATTTGCTGATTTTCATCGGGCGGCCAATAACGTCAGCATAGATCTGCATCGCGAGATCGTTTTTCTCGGCAATCCCCCCGCAGCAGACAACCTGGCTGATCTCCACTCCATACTCCTCAAACCGGTTAATGATCGTCAGCGCTCCAAAAGCAGTCGCCTCAATCAGGGCGCGATAGATTTCAGCAGGCGTCGTGTGCAGCGTTTGGCCCATGAGCAAGCCGGTAAGGCGCTGGTCCACGAGGATCGTTCTGTTTCCGTTGTTCCAATCCAGAGCCAGCAGACCGGATTCGCCCGCCTTCAGTCTTCCGGCAGCTTTTGCAAGGGATTCATGGGTCCCGTTCTTCCCGGTATTGACGAACCAGTTGAAAATGTCACCGACAGCTGATTGCCCGGCCTCGAGGCCAAAAAAGCCCGGAAGAACACTTCCGTCAACGATCCCGCACAAGCCCGGGATGTCCTGGAGCGGCGCATCATCCGGCACCACCGCGATGTCGCATGTACTCGTGCCGATGATCTTCACGAGCGTTCCTGTTGTGATACCGGCTCCAACTGCTCCCAGGTGAGCGTCGAATGCACCGACGGAAACCGGGGTCCCCTCTTTCAAGCCGGTATGCCTTGCCCATTGTTTTGTCAGTCCGCCGACGGGGCGGCCGATTGGCTGTGCGTTCGAGGGTAAGTTCATCATGAGCCCGGCAAGCCGCGGATCAAGCTGTTCAAGAAACTCTGCATCAGGAAACCCGCCCCATTGCTGATTGTACATTGCCTTATGCCCCGCGGCGCAGACGCCGACCGTGATGTGGTCGGGATTTTCGGTTCCCGTAAGCATGGCCGGAATCCAGTCGGCAATTTCAACCCAGGCGTGTGCCGCATTGGAGACAGCCGGATTTGTGCGAAGGCAGTGCAGGATCTTACTGAAGTACCACTCGCTCGAATACACACCGCCGCATTTTGCAAGGTACTGGGGACGAATCCCGGCGGCAAGTTCGGTGATCTCGGCCGCTTCAGCCACGCTCGTGTGGTCCTTCCACAACCAGGCCATTGCATCAGGTGATTTCACGAACATCTTCTGAAACGCAAGTGGTTGTCCCTGACGATCTACGGGCATTGGAGTGCTCCCGGTTGTGTCCACTCCGATGCCGACGATATCAGCCGGTGCGAATCCGCGCGAAACCCGTCTTGCCTGTTGAACCGCTTTCTTGATGCTTGCCTCGGCCCCCTTCACATAGTCGGCGGGATGTTGCCGCGCCAGGTTTGGATTCTTGGTAAGGATCACTCCGTTGTTCCCTTGCGAGTACTCCCACACGCCCGTTCCCACTTCGCTCCCGTTTGAAACATCCACGATGAGAGCTCGTACAGAGTTCGTGCCATAATCCAAGCCAAGAGCGTAGTGTCGTGCCACTGCTCAACCCGTGAAATACATGTATGCGAACAGGATCAGAAGCAACACAGCCGATGAGTTGATGACATCCCACTTGTTCCAGCTTTCCCTCGACTCAAGCTTGTGGTCTTCCGTCATCGTCGAGAAGGTGAGATTCCTCAACTGGTCCTCCGACGGCTTCCCGGTCATGTAACTTACCACGATCACGACAACGACGGAGATAAGAAAGATGAAGAGACTGTAGTATTGGAAATAGATATTATTGACAATCCACAGGAATGATCCTTCTGCGTACCCATTCTCGAATCCTGCGAGCTTCAGGGTCACGGGGGTATCGACGGCCAGTCTGAAGAGGCTGAGCAGAAAGCCGGCCACAAGAGCTGAAAGGCATCCTTTTGCGTTCAACCGCTTCATGAAGATTCCGAAGAAGAACACGACGAAGATCGGCGGCGCGAGGTATCCCTGGACGCCCTGCAAATACTCGTAAAGCCCCTTCCCTCCACGAATGACCGGAATCCACATGAGCCCGATGAGGACAAGAATCGTTGTGGCGACTCGGCCGATCCAGACGAGTTGATGCTGTGTCGACGCCGGTCTCAGCTTTTGGTAGAAGTCGATCGTGAACAGCGTCGAGCTTGCGTTGAAGGCACCCGCCAGCGAGCTCATCAGCGCCGCGAGAAGTCCGGCGACGACGAGCCCCCTGAGGCCGGCCGGAATCACGTGCTGAACCATCAGGGCAAACGAGGACTGGGCGTATTCCGTGATGGCCTTCCCGTCAGGTCCAATCATTGAGGCAAATTCGGGCACTTTGCCGGTCTTTGCAAGGGCGAGCCAGATCATGCCGGGAATAATAAAGATGAACACGGGCAAGAGTTTCAGGAATGCGGCGAAGATACTCCCGCGACGGGCTTCACGCTCGGTCGGAGCCCCGAGAGCCCTCTGCACAATGTACTGGTCCGTAGTCCAGTACCAGAGACCAATGATCGGCGCGCATAAGAGCATCCCCACCCAGGGATAGTTGGTGTTGAAATACCATGCGATTCGGGTGGATTCCTTGACCGGCTCCCACGTCCCCTCCATGCCCGTGGGAACGAGCGGCTTCCAGAGGTTGAACAAATCGGGATCAAGGGCGGCACGGAGTTCACCCCAGCCGCCAAGCTTCGACAGGCCGAACCACGTGAGAAGGACGGAGCCAACAACGAGAACAAATGTCTGAACCGCCTCCGTGTACGCAACCGCTCGCATGCCGCCAAGGACCGTGTAGAGTCCGGTCAGGACGATGACCATCACCGAACCGATCCAGAAGCTGTCGAATGTCAGCGAGCCGACCTGGAGATGCATCGCGGGAAGAAGTGTGCTGAAAACGACGCCGCCGGCAAAGATGGCAACGGCAATCTTCGTAAGAACGTAAGCAACAAGAGAGATGAGGGAGAGAACCCATCGGGCGGTTGCCGAAAAGCGTTTTTCAAGAAACTCCGGCATGGTAAAAACCCGCGAGCGGATATAGAACGGAGCCATGGCCCATCCGAGGACAAGGAGGCACCATGCGTGTAGCTCGTAGTGAGCAAACGCAACGCCGCTGGTCGCTCCCGCGCCAGCAAGGCCGACGAGGTGTTCCGAGCCAATATTCGACGCAAAGATCGACGCGCCGATGACCCAGAAACCGAGATTCCTTCCCGCGAGAAAGTAATCGTCGGTGGTGTCTTTTCCCTGCTTGATGACCCACCACGCCAATCCAAGGAGGGCGAGGAAGTACGCTGCTATGACAAGAAAATCCAGTCCGGTCAAAAGTGTTTCGCGCCTTCCTGACCGGAGGCTCTGTGGTGATACACCTCCCACCCCATGTATGTTCCGAGGGCATCGTTGATACCCTCCGCAACTGTTGCCCGGGTGGCTGCAACATGGTGTTCGAGTCCGTTTTGGCAAATGTAGTGAAGGAGCTGTTGGAATGAGGGGATCCTGATGACTCCATAGCCTCCAAATGATTCAATAGGGTCATTCGTGAATTCACCTTCTCCGACATACGAAGTGATACGTCCCTTCAGATCATCGGTCGAGATGCGGCAATAGGTAAAGGGCCCCGGTGCGATCTTGCCAACGATCGTTCCGAATGTGTTTTCCTTTCCCACCGTGCCGGCGATGATATCCTGATAATCCATTCGTTGATCGGAGAAAAAGGACTTTGGCAGATTGGAGCAATGAAAAACGACGCCTTTTTCGGGATCACTGCCGTAGTTATTGTTCCAATCGAGCAACGCAGCAGGCTTTCCCGCCGCCGATTGAAGCACGAGCATTCCTACCAGACCAGCCACGTCCGTTTCGCAAGCGCTTGGCAGAAGGGACTCCGACATCATGCTCATCAGCGTACATGGGACAACACCGTAGAATTCCTCCAACGCTGTCCAACATTGAATGGCTGTAGCGGAGAGTTCTTTCTGTTCCTTCCAGCGATCTATGGCCACTCCGAGTTTTGCCATCTTCATCAGGCTCTTGAGCGGAATCGCCTGCACATTTGTATAGGAATTAATCGCTTCGAGCTTTGCACTTACGCGCGGGTCATCATCTTCCATACGGCGAACCCAGCCAAGGGCTTCCGACAGGTCAAGCGTTTCGACGGAGATCCCTGCTCGTTCGAGAAGTTTTTCGCTGTAGCGCACGGTATTGAAGGCCGACGGGCGGGCC
>JACQPU010000201.1 GCA_016207365.1 Ignavibacteriales bacterium
ACAAAGCTCTCAACAACGAAGCTTCAGGCCGGCGACGTCCTTTTACTCCATTGCCGCAAGGACCGCCTTGTTGATCTGAAGCAGAGGGAGGGATTTGTTGTTGTTTCGGACGTGGGCCTCCCCGGATTCAGACGTCAGAAACTCTTCATCGCAACCAGCATCATCGCCGGGGTTGTTGCGACTGCAGCCCTTAATCTTCTCCCTATCGTCGTGGCGGCGATCGCAGGCTGCATCACGATGATCCTGAGCCGCTGTCTTACACTTGAAGAGGCGTATGAGGCAATTGATTGGAAGGTCATTTTCCTGCTTGCCGGCGTTTTGACACTTGGTATTGCCCTCGAACGAAGCGGCGTCGCAGTGTTGGCGGCCGAGACAGTAATCTCCGTCGTCGGCGATATGGGGCCCATTGCCGTCCTTTCGGCATTCTACCTGATCACAACACTCCTATCAGAAGCGATGTCGAACAATGCGAGCGCCGCGTTGATCGCCCCGATCGCGATCTCCGCCGCAGAGGCAATCGGGGTAAGCCCAAGACCGTTTCTGTTCGCCGTCGCGTTCGCGGCATCATCGAGTTTCATGACCCCCGTGGGCTATCAGACCAATACAATGATCTACGGCGTCGGACAGTACAAGTACCTGGATTTTGTCAAAGTGGGCACTCCCCTCAATCTCCTTCTCTGGGCGCTTGCAACGTTTATGATTCCTGTGCTATGGCCGTTTGAATAACGGAGAACATCATGGAATGGATTGATCGCGTGCTTCAGACAGTCAAGGAAATCCTCGCGATTCCAATTTTCAAGATTGGCGATTTCGAGCTCACCGTCTGGACCATTCTGTACCTGTTCATCTTTTCTGCGTTGCTGCTTTACCTTAGCAGCAAGGTCAAGCGCTGGACTTCCGAGATTATCCTCAAGCGGACATCGATGGACATTGGTCGAAGAGAGGCTATGGGGTCCATCACGAGCTACGTGGTTCTGATCGTCGGCTTTCTGGTGATCATTCAGACCGCGGGAATCGATCTGACAACTCTGAACGTCCTTGCCGGCGCGGTAGGCATTGGCGTCGGATTTGGATTGCAAAATATCGCCAACAACTTCATCAGCGGGATTATTATTTTGCTCGAACAACCGGTGAAAGTGGGGGATCGCATCGTAGTAGGGGATGTGGAGGGGGATATCACGCACATCGGTGCGCGCAGCACTCGGGTCCTAACGAACGACAACATCACGATTCTGATTCCCAACGCTCAGTTGATCTCAGAAAACGTCGTGAACTGGAGCCACAACGACAATCGGATCCGGTTTAGGATTCCGGTCTCTGTCGCTTACGGAACCGATGCGCGGCTGGTAGAGCAAGTGCTTTTGGAGGTCGCCTCAGCCAATTCCGATGTGCTGAAGCAACCAGCTCCGTCCGTGAGATTCAAGGAATTCGGGGACAACGGAATGCTGTTCGAGCTTCTGGCATGGACAGATACGCTGACACACAGGAGGGGATATCTCGTAAGCACATTGAACTTCGCCATTAACGACACGTTCAGACTTCACAAGATCGAGATACCGTTCCCGCAAAGGGACGTGAGGATTAAAGAAGGGAAAGGGTGAAAAATGGGGGGTGGATGATGTGGTGATGTAATGATGTTTCGCTACTTCGTTGTTTCGTTATTTCGTTCTTTCGATGTCCCGGTATATTCACCGCCTTTTCGCCAGCCACGCCTCCGGATCCATTTTCTGCCGCTCCTGCCAGACTTCAAAATGCAACAGTGATCCGGCTACCGAATCACCACTCTTGCCGATAACGTGACCCTCCTGCACCTTCTGAGCTTCAACCACGTTGATCTCCGACAAATGGGCATACACGGTGCGGTATCCGTCATAGTGATTCAGAATCACTACGTTGCCATAACCCGGTATGAAGGAGATCAGCGAGACCTCACCCTCGGCCACGGCGACAACATCGGTCCCCACATTCACGGAAATATCCACGCCGCTGTTTTCCGTGACCGTTCTCAGAACCGGATGTGTCTGCTGACCGAATTTCGCCGCAATAGCGCCTGAAGACACAGGCCAGCGCAGGCCGCCGCGTTTCCGACCAAACGTACCCGTGGGTTCGATCTCCAGCACTGGGACGGGTTTGCCGGCCGCAGCAAGCCTTTCCCGCTCCTTCGCGGCTGCCGCTTCACGCTGTTTCCGAAGCTCCTCCTGCCGTTTCCTCTCTTTCTCAACCAAATCCGCAATCATCTGCTCGATCCGTTTTACCGCTGCCGTCTTCCGCGAAAGCTCCTGACGCAGCGTTTTCTTGTCCTTCCGAATGTTGTTCAACACACCTTGCCGCTGTAGAACCTTGTTCTTGAGACTTCTCTCCTCCCTCGTCTTCTCCGCGAGCAAGGCACGCTCTTCCTTCAACGTTTGCTGAAGCTGGTCGTTCTGACGCTCCAGCTCGGCTTTCTTTGACACAATGCGCTTCAGATCTGTTACCCTCTGCGTGGAGAATCGCTTCAAATACTCGATGCGGATGAGAAGCTGATTGATGGAATTTGACGAGAATAATAACTCGATGTCGTACACCCGCCCGTTTTTGTACACCGACCGGACGTACCCCGCGTAATGATTTTTCAGCGCCTGAAGCTGGCGCTCGAGTCCCTCAATGGAAAGCTTGGCCTCGTCGATATCCCGAGTAATCTTTTCCTCTTCTTCCCGAAGTCTTGTAATCAGCTGGCGGATAAGGGCCGATTGCTGCTCCAGATCATCCAGATGTTCCAGTGTTGACCGCTCGCGCTTCTCACTCTCCTTCAGCCTGTTCTCAAACCCTGCAATCTCCTTCCGGAGTTTCTCGAGCTCGCGTTCCTGCTTTGTGATCTCACGCGTCTTTTGGCCAAATGCTGACGATCCGACAACCATCACACCCAGAACTGCCACCAGAATGACTCGCGCGGTCATTGCACGAGGGCCCTTTTTGCGTCGGCCGGAATGTCAAAACGGAACCGAAGGATGGAGGGATTCAACGAGAGGTCTGCATAGGCAATTGAGACGCGGCGGCGTTCCTGACGCATGACGACCCGCACCAACTGAGGAAGGGTAACCTCGCCCTTGCGGACAAATCTGCCAAAGGTCTGTTCGAGGACAACAGTGCCGCGGGAATCCAGATGATTGATTCTGACGATCTGAAACGATTCCGGTTCGACCCAGTATCGGCGCGTACCCTCCGTGTGGCGATAGGTAAACACATACTCGTTGGCTTCGATATCGAATGCATCCGGTTCCCCTCGATCTTCATCCGGAAAAACACCTCCGCTCAGCATGTTGAGCAGGTCGTCAAAATCGAGGCGTACGCGGAAAAACCGGCTTAGATTCTCGGGGGTGGATGGTCCGACGAGCACGCGGTTTTGCATGCTATTATAAAAGAGAAACTCGTCTCTCGTAAGCAGCGCCAGACCAAGACCGAGGCCGAACGGTCCCTCAATCCTCACCATGATGGAGTCTGGTTTTCTGAGCGCCAGCTCAAACGACACACTTTGGGCAATCTCCGGAGTCTCTACCGAAATCGTCCCTGTCCCAAACAGCGATGCCACCCTGTTGTGGTTTGCCACCACGGCTTCTCCGATACGCTCAGGCGTGAGTGTGCGATCGGCCCGCATTCCGGATGCACAACCGGCAAGGAAGAGAAGGAAACCGGAAAGAATGATGATCTTCACGGCGATTGGCGATCCACTTTGGCTTTGAGATCGGTATTGTCCGGATCAAGCTCGACCGCTTTCTTCCAATACTCCATCGCCTTTTCAGGATTCTTCAGCATGTAGTAGACATCCCCCAGATGATCATGGACAACAGCGCTTGCATCGCCAGCCTCGATCGCTTTGCGAATGTAATGCTCAGCCTCGGGGTAATTCCCCAGTTTGAAATGGACCCACCCCAGTGTGTCGAGGTAGGATGAATTCGCAGAGTCTGCACTCACGGCCTGTGATGCCATTTTCAACGCACGATCAAGCTGTAGTCCCCGCTCAGCCAGACTGTAGCCGTAGTTGTTCAGGATAATATGAGCGCTGGAATCAATCCGAAGCGCGCGCTCATACAGGCTGTCCGATTCCTCAAACCGCTTCATGTTATCCAGGGTGAGTGCAAGCGAGCTCAACGTGTTCATGTCCGCCGGATTGATCTCGAGAGCCTTGCGGAGATTCTCCACCGCCATTTCGTTACGATTCAGACGGGACGCCGAAAGCCCCAAGAGCAGGTACACCCGGAAATCATCCGGGAAAAGCCTCCTGGCCTTCTCCATGATCTCCAGCACTTTATAATGCTCATTCGCCTCAAACGCTCTCGTGGCAACGATCCACCAGGCGTCAAAGGATTCGCCTCCCAGCCTCGTGACCTGTTCGAAGTATTCCGTGGAGACTGAATCCCTCCCCTGCATATCAGCGATGGCCCCAAGATACCAGTAGGGCCTCCAGTTGCCTGGCATTGCTTCCACTGCTTCCTCAAAGAGCTTCCGTGCCTTCTCCACCAGCGTCGAGTCGCTTTCTGCCCTGCCAAAATATGCCGCTCCAAGTCTCAGTTTGATTTCAGCGTTCTCGCTGTCTTTTTTCAAAAGTCGTCCAAACAACGCCGCTGCCTTGTCGAACTTTCGCTGCTCCATGGCAAGGTCGGCAAGTGCAGCCAGGGCCTGAAGATCGTCCTCATTGACTTCGATCATTTCCTCGAGGATCTTTTCAGCCTTCTCAGTTTTTCCCCCACGTTGATAGGTTTCCGCAAGTTGGAGCTGTACGAGCCTTGTGCCGGGTTCAACCCGAAGAACGCGTTCCAAGCGATCCGCGGCCTCATCAAACCTCCCCAGCGCCACATACAATTGCGCCACCTGGACAAGAAGTTCGGCTGATTCTCCTTCACGGTCGATCAGTCGTTCAAACATTTCAATGGCTTTCAGGGGCTTCCGTGTCTGATACAATCGTGCCAGTGCGTACCACGCGGCGGCATAATTGGAGTCGATGGCCAGGATTCCCTCGTACTCGCGAATTGCCAAATCAGGCTGTGAGGCGTTGAGATAGATCCCTGCAAGGTTCTCTCGGTAACCGATGTTCATCGAATCCAGTTTGATTGCATCACGTGCAGCTTGCGCGGCAAGGGCGTGCTTACCCAGGAGGGAATAATCCTTCGACAAGGCATAGTATATGGCGGGATTTCGGTCGTATCGAAGGGCTTCTTGATACTCGAGAATCGCCCTGGCGTGTTCTTCCTTTGAATCGTAGAGCGCCCCATCGATGAAATGCTTGAGGGCCCTTTCTTTGTCCTCCTCGCCGACGGTCTCCGAAATCACAAGATCATCCCCGGCCCTTTTTTCCTGGTCAGAGGTTCGGGTCGATACACATCCTGTGAGAAGGAAGCCAAAAACAATAATTTTCAAAATGTTGTTCATGACGACAATATATCGAAAGAGCCCCTGAATAACAAGAAAAGCGGTTTGCATCGTCCCTTTTTCCATTGTACTTTTCTTTCGCAAGATGAGACACGCGTTCACAGAATATGATCTTGGTGTCGCATGGACGTGGGAGTACGACAAGGAGTTCGTCAGCTTCATCGAAACCGCTGCCCGCTCCGAGGGCGTGAGCACCTATCTCATTCATCCCCAGAACGTTGAAGAGACCCTCGCGCGTCTTCTTTCCCGATCCATTCATGTTGGATTCCTGTTGGATCGGGCCTCCGATGAAGATGAGGCCTTTCATCCCCTTCACCGGTTTTTGGTCCATCGCGCTCCCGGAGACAAAGAAACATATGTCATCAATCCGCTTGAGCGTCAACTTCGTGCTGCCGACAAGGCAACGATGCATCTGGAATTCTTAAGTCATGGGATCAATGTTCCCTACACGCTAATCATTTCACCCTATGCTCACACGCGCGAGCCGGAATTTTCCCTGACGGAACTTCACAAACTTGGACGTCCGTTCATTATCAAACCCGCCAACACCACGGGGGGCGGCGTAGGGGTCGTTCTTGGAGCGGAGACCCTGAAGGATGTTCTTGAGGCCCGGCAACATCACAAGAACGACAAGTACCTTTTGCAGGAAACCGTTAAGCCCGCCTACCTCTCGGAGAATCGTGCCTGGTTCAGAGTAATCTATGCCTTCGGATCGGTGTTCTCCTGCTGGTGGGACGACCAAACCCACGTCTACGAGGAGGTAACGCGCGACGAAGAAGAAGCGTACGGGCTTTCCGCCCTGTCGGACCTCGCAGCCAGGATACAGCAGGTTTGCGGTCTCGAGTTCTTTTCCAGCGAAATTGCGTATACCACAACCGGGAAATACGTTGTGGTAGATTATGTGAACGAGATCTGCGATATGCGACCAAAGTCTGTCCACAGGGATGGCGTGCCTGACAGTATTGTCCGCTCGGTTGCTGAATCGCTCATACGCTTCCTTCGGTCACGATAGCAGCGGCTCGACACCGCTTATTCAGTGTTCCTGAGATTTGCGAAACTTGTTTCACGCAGTTTCTAATTTAAACGCCGTAATTCCTTCTGGCGCCTTGCTTGACTTTCAGACCGGGGTTTTCTACATTAGCAAAGTTCAATTCACAGATCGAATCCCGGAGGCCTTATGGTTCTCAACAGTTTGGATATATGGGTGGGATTGAGGCGAATGGCATGCGGCGCGATCGTGGCGTCGACGGTGCTTTTGATGAGTTGCGGGAGCAGCGAAGAAACCACAATGGAGGATGAGGGATTTGAGGAGGAGCCCGTCGCAGAAGCGGCCGAGGAACCTGCAAAGGAGGATGCGGAGCAACAGGCGTTGACCAGTTTCATTGGCGCTGCACCAAAGAAGGAACAGCCGGTAGAGAAGAAAGAAGGGCCGCCTCCGACAAAGCCGGAAGAACCGGTAAAACAGCCGGTAACGCCCAGCATGGGCACGGCCGAAGAGCTTCGGATGGAAAATACGAGTTTGAAGCAGCAGATCGTCAAGCTTGAACAGGATACGAGAAGCCTGGGTGCTCGTCTGTCCGATGCCGAAGCGAAGTATATGGCAGAGAAGCAGAGAGCTGAACGGGCCGAAGAAGCCGCCCGTGTGGCAGCTCAATCCGCCGCGATTTCAGCCCGGGGTGGAACGGGAACTCCGTCGGAACCGATCAGCACCGAAGCAAACAGGGCCTATGACGATGCCCTGCAGTCATTCCGCATGAAGGCGTACGACGATGCTGCCATGAGATTCCAGAGCCTTCTCGATGCAGGGGTGAGCCGCCAGCTTGCCGACAATTGCCACTACTGGATCGGCGAATCACATTATGGAAAGAAAAGCTATCCGGAGGCCGTAAAGCATTTTCAAACCGTGCTCCAGTACGACGATTCGGAAAAGCTTGCTGACGCTCATTTCATGCTTGCGCAGTGTTACGAGCGGATGGGAGACAAGGCAAAGGCCAAACGAGAGTATGAGATCGTCACGAAAGATTTCCCGATGAGCGCAAATGCATCGCGCGCAAAGGATCGATCAGCCCGCATGTAATCCTGCTGCAACGAAACAACGTGAACCCCCGGACCACAAGCCGGGGGTTTTTTGTTTCGGTTGAATCTCTGACACCCCCTTGGTATATTGACCCAAAACACCCACGGGGGAATGTTTAATGGCAAAAATCGTCACCAAATACGTCTGTCAATCCTGCGGCTACGTTTCTCCACGATGGGTAGGAAAATGTCCAAACTGTTCCGAATGGAACACGTTTGTCGAAGAAGCCCCCTCTCCTCTCAAGGTTTCGCGCAAGCCTGCCGGTGCGGCGTCGCGAATCGAGCCGGTGTCGCTTGACGACATTGAGCGTGAAGAGACCCCGCGTGTCAGCACGAACATTGAAGAGTTCGATCGGGTCCTGGGAGGCGGTGTTGTTCCTGGCTCGCTGATTCTGCTCGGTGGTGACCCCGGAATCGGCAAATCCACGCTCATGATGCAGCTTGCCCTGCAATTGGCTCAATCAGTCGTGCTTTATGTGACGGGCGAAGAATCCTCGCGGCAAATCAAGCTGCGCGCTGAGCGACTGCAGCCCGCCGGAGCCGGCCACATCCTCGTTCTCGCCGAAACCAATCTGGATCTCATTCTGGACGTCATTGAACGCGCCACGCCTGATTTGATTGTCGTGGACTCGATTCAGACGATGTACCGGCCTGGCCTTGAAAGTGCCCCGGGAAGCGTAAGCCAGGTCCGGGAATCCACGGCCCTTCTCCTCAGACTTGCCAAAACACGCGGGGTGCCGATCGTTATCATTGGGCACGTTACAAAAGAGGGTATGATTGCCGGACCGCGCGTGATTGAGCACATAGTGGATACCGTGTTGCAGTTTGAGGGTGAGGCCCATTATTCGTACAGGGTCCTGCGGGCATTAAAGAACAGATTTGGGTCAACCAACGAGATAGGCATCTTTGAGATGCATGATTCAGGATTGAGAGAAGTCCGGAATCCATCGGAGGTTTTCCTTTCCGAACGCCGTTCCGGAACTTCGGGATCAACGGTCGTTGCCAGCATTGAAGGTTCCAGGCCGATTCTGGTCGAGGTTCAGGCCCTGGTGACATCCACGAGCTACGGAATGCCCCAGCGAACGAGCACGGGTGTGGATACAAGGAGACTTTCCTTGCTCCTTGCCGTTTTGGAAAAAAGGGTTGGACTTGGTTTGGGCAGCCAGGATGTTTTCGTCAACATCGCGGGCGGAGTGAGGATCGACGAACCGGCTGTAGACTTGGGGATTGCAACGTCGATCACGTCGAGTCTAAGGGATTCACCGGTCGATGCGAGCGCCGTGGCAGTGGGGGAAATTGGTCTCGGAGGGGAGATCCGCACCGTTGGGCACATGGAAAAGCGGGTTCAGGAAGCAGCGAAGCTGGGATTCAAACGCATTGTTGTGCCCCAGAATAACCTCAAGGGTCTCAAGGTAAACGGGGATATTGAGGTCATCGGCGCGGACAGGGTTGAACGAGCCATGGAGATTCTTCTTGCCTGAACAACGTTCCGACGCGAATCCCTTCATGGCAGAGGCCATAGCACTCTCGCGCCGCAACATCCGCGAACGGAAAGGTGGTCCCTTTGGTGCTGTTATTGTTCGGTACGGAGAGATTATTGCGCGCGGGACTAATCTCGTACCATCAACCAACGATCCGACTGCTCACGCTGAAATCACGGCGATCCGCGAAGCATGCCGTGTGCTGAAGAACTTCCAACTATCCGATTGCGAGATTTACTCCTCCTGTGAACCGTGCCCCATGTGTCTTGGAGCCATCTATTGGGCGCGACTCCGACCCGTGTACTTTGCCAACACCCGAACCGATGCTGCAGTGATCGGATTCGACGACGAGCTTCTCTACAACGAATTCACCGTCCCCCTCTCCGGCCGAACCATTCCGATGATTCAGATCATGAACGCGGAGGCGCTCGAAGTGTTTCGAGAGTGGAATTCCCTGGAAGACAAAATCACATACTGACATGGTGTGGGTTGGATATCTTGGTGTCGCCGCGCTTGTACTCTGCTGGATTCCGCAGTCAATTGAGACCGTGCGCGCGGGGCGTTGCAATGTGAACCTCTCTTTTCTCATTCTTTCTGCCATTGGCAGCATTTGCCTCGCGTTGTACGCCCTGAGCCTTGGCGATCCCGTGTTTTCCATTCTGAATGTCATTACGACGAGTGGTGCAGCACTTAACATCTACTATAAACTCTTCCCGCGTACGATTTCTCCATGAAAAAACTCGTTCTCGCCACGAACAACAGCCACAAAACCACAGAGATCAAGGAGCTGCTTGCCGATACCGGTCTCGAAATTCTTACGCTGGCGGATTTCCCCAAAATGCCCCCACTAATTGAAGACGGACAGACGTTTCGCGACAATGCGTTGAAGAAAGCCAGAACTGTGCACCTCCACTCACACCTCCCTGCCCTCGCTGATGATTCGGGCCTCGAAGTCTTCTACCTTGCGATGAGGCCCGGAGTGCGTTCAGCGCGTTACGCCGGCGAGAATGCCACCGACGAACAGAATAACAAGAAGCTGCTCGATGAACTCCGTGGCGTCGCCCCCAGGCGACGGGGGGCGCAGTTTCGGTCTGTCCTCGCGCTCGTTGGACCGGACTTTGCGGAAATCTCCGAAGGCCTCTGCCGCGGAACGATAGCCGAATCGCCGCGCGGGACAAATGGATTTGGGTACGATCCGATTTTCGTGCCCGACGGCTACACAGAAACCTTCGCTGAACTCCCGTCGGAAGAAAAAAACAGAATCAGCCATCGGGCGAAATCCGTGAAAGGGATGAAGGCGTCGATAAGGACGCGGATTGACGCAGATGAAGGCTTGTCGCGCATAACGAGATAGTCACAGTGCACGCGAAGCTCTTCGGTTTTTTCATTGGCCTCATCGGATTCGTCGTCATTCACACCCTTCCCGTTCTTCCACCTTTTCTTGATGCTGCACAAGATGCCCTCCAGGGTTCGGGATCATCCGCGCTCTCCCCCCATGCCCTTGCAGCATCCATGCAATCGGTTCTGGCCTTACTTGTCCTTATGGTCGTCTGGTGGGTTACGGATGCCGTTCCGCTTCCAGCCACTGCACTGCTTCCCCTCGTTGCCCTTCCGTGGTTTCACACAGTCGGGTTGCACAACGGACAAGCCGTTGAATTTACCCTTCGTGCCGTTGCCCATCATTACGCTCACCCCGTGATCTTCTTGTTCATGGGCGGATTTCTTCTTGCGGGCGCTATGCAGAAATGGAAGCTCGATCGACGGGTGACGCTTTGGTTCCTTACCCGCGGGACGATTGCCAACGATTCGCGGGCGCTGCTTTTAGGCATCATGGCCGTTACAGCATTTCTCTCCATGTGGGTCTCCAACACGGCAACGGCAGCGATGATGCTTCCGCTTGGACTCGGTATTCTGAGGCTTCTTGGAGCGGAGCCGCGTTCTTCAAGATTCGGAACCGCCCTCATGCTCGGTATTGCCTGGGCCGCCTCCATCGGAGGCGCAGGGACGATCATCGGGACTCCCCCGAACGGAATTGCCGTCGGGATCCTGAACACAACGTTTGCCGACGATTCTTCTTATCGTACAATAACCTTCCTCGACTGGATGACGTTCGGCGTACCATTTGTTCTTGTCTCCATTCCGGTCGCGTGGTGGATTCTGCTAAAGACAAATCCGCCTGAGTTCACTACAATTCCCGGAGGAAAAGACCGCATGCTTGCGGAACAGGCCTCCTTGGGTCCTTCATCGAGAGGAGAACACCGATCAGCAGGTGTTTTTTTCCTCGCCGTTCTCTTTTGGGTCAGCAATCCATTCTGGTCGGAGATTCTTCCCCAAAGACTTGTCGAGAGTCTCTCATGGGTTGATGAGTATGCCATCGGAATTGCCGCCGGCCTTATCCTGTTTGTGGTGCCCGTGGAACTGCGGAGCTGGACCTTCGTGCTCGATTGGAGGGATTCGAAGTATGTTGAATGGGGAACGTTGTTGCTTTTCGGCGGGGGCATCGCACTTTCTGACGCGATGTTTCAGACGGGCCTTGCGGCACTCCTGGCATCCTCGTTTGTCGGCATTTTTGGCTCGCCCGGAACGCTCGGATTGTTGATTCTCGTCGTCATCCTCGTCGATTTTCTCACCGAGGTAACCTCGAATACGGCTGTAACATCCATGATGGTTCCTGTGATCATCTCCGTTGCCCTGACTTCCGGAGCAGACCCGGTCACGTTGTCGGTAGGCGCCGCGATGGCAGCATCGATGGCCTTCATGCTCCCCGTCGCAACGCCACCCAACGCTCTTGTCTATGGAACCGGCTACATCCCGATTGTTTCCATGATGCGGTCGGGATTTCTCCTTGATATTACGGGTTGGGTTATCGTCGTGGGAATTCTCTTGTTTGTTGCGCACGGAGTGTTTGGAATCGTCGGATTCTAAGCGGCCGACAGCTTGACTCTGGCTCCCCAATTTCGTAGCATGGGGCGGTTGCCAAAGTTCACATCCCACAACAACAGGGAGGAAGTATGAACAAGGTCTGGATCGGATCGGGAGTCGTGTTCATTCTCCTGATTATTCTCGGCATGGTCATCCATGGCGTGCTCCTTTCGCCGGTCTATTCGACGATGGAGGGAATGATGAGGCCACAGGCAGAAATGAAAATGTGGATCATCTACGTCGTGGACGCAGTCGTGGCGTTCTTGTTCACGCTGATCTTTTCCAAGGGATATGAGAACAAGGGAATCGCCGAAGGAGTTCGGTACGGGCTGTACATCGGGCTCATGTTCGGAATCTCCATGGCCTATGGTTCCTACGCGTCAATGCCAATTCCATACTCCCTTGCCCTGCAATGGTTCTTGTACACCATTGCACAGTACATCATCTGCGGCATAGCGCTGGCAATCGTATTCAAACCGAAAGCGGCAGCCACAGCGTAGATTTTCCCGCGTTGCCGTGATGGGACCATGAATCTGGCCAGCGCGTAACTGCGTTTCCATCCTTAGGAATCCCCTCTGTTCACATGTTGTCGTGAGCAAAGGGGATTGCCTGCTTCGGGGGCTCACACCTTATCCTTGCATCCTCACCTTCTTCTCCCTACTTTGATCGCACCGCACCACCCATCTCAGGAGAACTTTTCAATGAAACCCCTACGTGGACTGTACCTGGTTTTCATCCCCTTGCTGTTGCTTGCAGCGTGTTCCACCCAGAAAGAAATGCTGCAAACGCAGCCGACTGCAAGGTTGTTCAATGTTGACACTGTCAGGGCCGGCGAATTTGATACCGGCAAAATGTGGACATTCGACTATCCTCCTACTGACTATTTCAAGCGCACGTACGACTTCAGTCCCTCAGCCGAATGGTTCGAACGCGCACGCCTCGGATCTCTCCGTCTTCCAAATTGTACCGCTTCGTTTGTCTCCGCTGACGGGCTCGTCTTTACAAACCACCATTGCGCACGCGGCGCGCTCGACGCGGTAAACAAAGAGGGCGAAAACCTCCCCGAAGACGGGTTCTACGCCCCAACACTTGCGGATGAGCGCAAAGTACCGAGGCTGTATGTCGACCAACTCGTACTCATGGAGGATGCTACTAATGAAGTTGTTGCGGCGTTCGAATCCGGCAAGACAGATGAAGAACGCATTGCGAATCGAACCGCCAAAATCGGAGAAATTGAAAAGCATTACGCAGACAAAACGGGGCTCATCTGCAGCGTTGTCACGTTCTATAATGGGGGAAAGTACTCGGTGTATGGATACAAGCGATACAACGACATTCGCATCGTCTTTGCGCCGGAACAAGCAGTGGCCTACTTCGGCGGCGATTATGACAACTTCACCTATCCAAGGTACGATCTGGATGTGACGTTTTTCCGCGTCTACGATAATGAGGGGAAACCCCTGAAAACAGATCATTATTTCCCGTGGAGCTCTGAAGGCGCCCGCGAAGGAGAGCCGGTTTTTGTCATCGGCAATCCGGGCAGAACAAGCAGGTTGCATACCGTGGCACAGCTTGAGTTCAATCGCGATCAAACCTATCCATTTGTGCTCGAACGGTTAAGCGACATGGTGTCGATCTATTCTGCTTTTCTCCAGAAACATCCGGATAAGAAACTGCAGTACCAAACGGCCCTGTTCGGGTTCTCCAACAGCCAGAAAGTATACATCGGCCGAATTCAGGGATTGCATGATCCGATCATCATGGCAAGGAAGAGTGACTTCGAGCGCAAGTTTCGCGCTGGCGTATCCGCCAGACCCGAACTTCAGACCCGCTACGCGAAGGTTTGGCCCGATATCGAAGCCATTCAGCGCGAAAAGGCACCCCTGTTCGGCGAAATGCAGGCTCTCACGTTCACAGGAATCGGTCGTCCAACTGTGCTTTCACTTGCGAATTCCCTGGTCGAGTATGCAATCCTTGTTTTGCTGCCCGAGGCAGAACGGGCTGAGCGTCTGCGCGGCATGACTCTCGACGCATTAAAGAACAGAATTGTCGGAACCAGCGTCAACGCAGAGCTGGACGAGGCGGTTCTCGCTTCATACCTCCGGTGGGCATCTGCAAAACTCGGAACACGAAATGCTTCATTCAATGTTTTTCGCGGCACACTTCCGCCAGCCCAGGCAGCTGCATCCCTTATTCAGAAAACGATTTTGACACACAAAGATCAGGTTGAAGCTCTCCTCGCAGAGCCTTCGAAGATTCATGCTTCCTCCGATCCATTTATCGCCTTCGTAACCGGCACCTCGGCATATGCAAAGACCCTACGCGACAAGTTCACCGATGCGGTTTCACGAGAACAGGTGCGTGTTCAGGTTCTGGGGAAGGCCGTCTTTGATATTTACGGCACTTCCATTCCTCCCGATGCAACATTCACACTCAGGATCGCGGATGGTGTAGTGAAGAACTATGAGTACAACGGTACGATGGCCCCGGTGTACACGACGTTTTATGGGTTATATGACCGCTACTATTCGTTTGAAAAGAAGGATCCATGGGCCGTTCCAAACCGCTGGAAAAACCCGCCGGCATCGTTTGATCTGAGTGCACGATTTAACTTCATTTCCACCAATGATATCATTGGAGGGAACTCCGGGAGCCCCGTCCTGAATAAGAACCTCGAGATCGTGGGCATCGCGTTTGACGGCAACATTGAAAGCCTACCCGGTGATTTCATTTTTGACGACACAAAGAACCGTTGCGTTTCTGTACACTCCGCTGGAATTCTCGAGGCCCTGGATGACATCTATCAGGCTAAGAGAATCGTTCAGGAGCTGAAATCCGCAAAGCTGCCATAGATCGCTGATCACAGCAGGGATTCCCCTCCAAGTGGGCGGAATCCCTGCTTCTTAGGATTGCTTCTCACCGCCTGCCTCGTTACCTTGAGGCACACCTGGTTCTTTTCTCCTTCCCGGCCTTACAACTACAGGAGGCAGTTGAATGGGCAGCGACAGTACCGTTATATCCTCCCTCGAGGTCCTTCAACAGGAGAACTCCCGCCTGAAACGCGCCGTTGAGGAGCTTTCTGTCCTCAATGATTTGGCGCGCGCCATCGGCTCATCCTTTAATTCCCAGGAAATCATGCAAACAATTATCCGACGATCCCTTCGCGCAATGGGAGCGGAGCAGGGCGTGATTACCCTCGTGGACCGGAAAGAAGACCAGCCGATGGTGACACTTGTTCGTACCATGGTCAGTTCGAACGACCGCCAGCATTTTCATTTCAATCAGGCTCTTCTTGGCTGGATGCAGTTGAACAAAAAGCCCCTCATGATCAATAACCCTTCCACCGATGAACGTTTTCGCGGCATCCGCTGGGAAGAACAGATCCATTCGCTTTTGTGCGTTCCCATGATCGTCAAGTCTGAACTCACGGGCGTTTTAACGGTATACAACAAAAAAGACAGGCAGTCATTTACAGATGACGATCAAAGGCTTTTGGCAATCATTGCCGCTCAATCCGCCCAGATTGTCGAGAACGCACGGCTCTACGAAGAACAGCAGGAATACATCAAAATGCAGGAACAAGTCGCGCTTGCGGCAAAGATCCAGTCCGAATTGCTCCCCCGGGAATTCCCCAAACTGTTGGGGTATGAAATTGCCGGACGGAATATTCCTGCACAGGTTGTCGGCGGTGATTATTTTGATTTTGTCGCAATGGATGACGGTCGCTGGTCCATTTGCCTCGGTGATGTTTCGGGCAAAGGGCTGCCCGCTTCCCTCCTTATGGCCAACACACAAGCCACCCTCCGCAGTCAAACTCTCCTCGCATCCCCTCCCAAACAGAGCATCGAGCGGGCCAACACCCTGTTGCACCGCAGTACAGGTCCCGACAAATTCGTCACGCTCTTTTACGGAATCCTCGACCCACATCAGCATCAACTTTCCTACTGCAACGCAGGCCATGATAATCCCTTCCTGGTGCGAAAGAATGGCGACGTCCAGCGCCTCAGTACGGGAGGCCTCGTTCTCAGCATCATGGAATCCTCAGCCTATGAGGAAGAGACCATCTCCCTCAGCGCAGATGACGTTTTCGTGCTGTATTCTGACGGGATTACAGAGTCTATGAATCCCGCACTGGAGCAGTTCGGTGAAGAGCGGCTCTTGTCGGTTATTCAGCAGTACCGTTCACGTTCCGGCTCTGAACTCCTTGATGCAATTATGAAAGCAGCAAAGGATCATGCGGGGAAAGAGCCGCAGGCAGACGACATGACGGTAGTCGTCGTCAAGAGAGTGGAATGAGAAACGGCATGGGGACAGAGCGTAAGGATTGATTCATTGACTCATTGAATCATTGAATCAATGCTTTTCCGGGCTGACTTCTGACCTCTGACTTCTGATCTCTGATTTTCCAGCCATGAAAGCTGTTTCATTAAATACATTGACCGCATCCGCTTCCCTGTTTCCACAGGTGGCTAAGAATGATCTTGCACAGGGCGACTGG
Organism: Ignavibacteriales bacterium; assembly: GCA_016207365.1. Lineage (GTDB taxonomy): Bacteria > Bacteroidota > Ignavibacteria > UBA10030 > UBA10030 > JACQPU01. The sequence goes on from JACQPU010000201.1 coordinate 16,384, forward strand.
GTCGTTCTTCGAACGATGAAGTCTGTCTATACGCTCAAAGTGCTTGATGGCGGTCTGTATGAGGCAACGGGCGGATGGTTCGACAAGAAAGGCCTTGCACCGGTGCGAATCCGTGTGTTGGGTGCAACCTGGGGAGGCAGTGCAATTATGCCGACAGTACTTGCCGCATGCGGTCTGAGAGTGGAATTTCAAAACCGTCTAATTACGAGTCCCGTCCAGAGGATTGTCGTTATACGATGGTGGGTGGGGAATTGAATCGAAGCATCTTTCACTTCACATTGAGTACGTACCAATGATCGGAAGTAACATTTCCCATTACAAGATTCTCGATAAGCTCGGCGAAGGCGGGATGGGCGTCGTCTACAAAGCCCAGGATACCTCGCTCGACAGGCTTGTCGCTTTGAAGTTCCTTCCCGAAGCCATATCAGTCGGTCCTTCAGAGCTCGAGCGTTTCACTCAGGAGGCAAAAGCGGCAGCGGGCCTGAATCATCCGAACATCTGCACGATTCACGGCATCGAAGAAGCCGAGGTTCCTTCCCCGGCTCATGAGCCTTCAGCCGGCAAACGGAATTTCATCGTCATGGAGTACGTCGAGGGACAAACACTGGAAGAAAGAAAGGCCTCCCTGTCGATGAAGCAAGCCCTGGATATCGGCATACAAATTGCTCAAGGGCTTGCCGCAGCCCACGAAAAGGGAATCGTCCACCGTGACATCAAGCCCGAGAACATCATGATCCGCAAAGATGGCCGGGTGCAGGTCATGGATTTTGGACTTGCGAAACTCAGGGGAGCATCACGGCTTACTAAAGAGGGAAGCACCGTTGGCACCGCCGGGTACATGTCCCCGGAACAGGTGCAGGGTCTGGAAACGGATCATCGATCAGACATTTTCTCCCTGGGTGTGCTTCTCTATGAAATGCTGACGGGCCAGCCTCCATTCAAGGGCGTTCACGAGACGGCCATCTCTTACGAGATCGTCAATGTGGACACACTGCCGATGTCTTCTCTTAAGTCGGAAATCCCCCCTGAATTGGACGCCATCGTTCTGGATTGCCTCGAGAAAGATCCAAACGAGAGAACGCAAGCGGCCGGCCAGGTAGCGTTGGAGTTGAAGCGATACAGGAGGGAATCCAGCCGCCAACGAGCAAGCAGGATCACGTCCACGCGAATCGTACCCCCGCCGCGCGAGGAAGTCGTACCGTCACTATCCACCTCAGGATGGCACGCTTCGTTGCGCGAACCATTTCCGCTTACTCTTGCCATCATCGCCGTGCTGATGACCGCTCTCGCCGTGTTTCTCTACGTTCGTTCCGGCAGTTCGGAATCCCCACCCATCAAGGCGATGATTATTTCTCCCAAGGGGACGAATTTCCATTCCTATGGACAGTTTGCGGGCCCTGTCACATTTCTCCGAACGGTCGCCTGCTCGCGTTTGTGTCTGCGACACCGGAAGGGAAAACAGCACTCTATTTGAGACCGCTCGGTTCCGGTGAGGCAGTTATGCTTGCCGGTACAGAAGGAGCGTACTACCCGTTCTGGTCGTACGATAGCAAATGGATCGGATTCTTTTCTTCAACCACAGGTAAACTTAAGAAAGTGGATGTCTCAGGCAATCCGCCCGTCACGATTTGCGACGCCCCAGTAGGACGCGGCGGCACATGGAGCCCTGACGACGTGATTGTCTTTGCTCCGCTTTCTCAGGGTCCCCTGTACTCAGTTTCCGCGTCAGGGGGCGACCCTGTCAGAGTGACACAAACTGACACCTCCCGCAGGGAATCCAGCCAACGCTGGCCTTGTTTTCTCCCTGACGGAAAGCGCTTTCTGTATTTCTCCCGTACGATTTCATTCGGGTCGGAAGCTGAAGGAGATGCTATTATGGCGGCGTCACTCGATGGGGGCTCCAGTACGTTCGTCACGAATTCCTCCACCAATGCGATGTATGCCTCAGGTCATCTTTTGTACATGCGGGGAGGCACCTTGCTCGTTCAGCGGTTCGACGAAAGCACTCTCTCAATCTCAGGTGATCCTCTTTCCATTGCCGAAGGTGTCATCAACGACGCCGGGTTTAGTCTCGGTGTCTTCTCGGCTTCACAAAACGGGATCCTTGCCTATCAGACAGGGGTTGGGATCGCCGGTGCACGCCTCATCATTACCG
>JACQPU010000179.1 GCA_016207365.1 Ignavibacteriales bacterium
ACAAAAAGCTTGTATGGTAGTATGAGCCGCTGGAATGCTTCGGCTTCCCTCGCAATGACAAATCCAGTTCGCAGCATAACCACACGCACACCAAATTGCTCTGCCTTTCGGGCCTCAGCTTCCCACGCGACACAAGTGCGCCCAAGGAGGTCTTTACCGGGCGGCGTTGTTTCAGTTACTTCACCCTCCGGAACGTTGCCATAGTACCCGACCGCGGATGCATTAATCAGTACTGATGATCTTGACGCTGAGGAACCCATTGCACGGACGATGGTCCTGGTTGCATCGACCCGTGAACCCGCTATCCGCTCCTTCTTTGCGCGCGTCCAGCGCGATCCCACTGATTCTCCGGCAAGGTTCATAACAGCCCCCGCCCCGGCAATCTCAGTCTCCCAGGATCCTGATGTCCTCCCATCCCAGGCCAGATATCGGATCCCGTCGGCGTCCGCGCGGTGGCTACGAGTGAGGACAACGACCTCGTGACCTGCGGATGCAAGCCGACGGGCGATTGCCCCACCAATTAATCCTGTGCCGCCTGTGAGAACGATCTTCATGATTCCTCGCACTGCTCCGTCGGAAAAAGATACGCATTCGTCCGAATTCTATCAAAGTTTCTCCCATGTAATGCCTGTTCGTGCGCCGTCTTTAGTTGCTCTTCAGGCTAATTTCCGCTATATTTTCACGCTTATTCGGGAGTAAAGGGTGATGGGCGACGTTCCACTCTTTACTCTTTTGCGTTTTTGGAGAGGTCCGCCGTACAATATGAATCATATCCGTAATTTCTGCATTATTGCCCACATCGATCACGGCAAGTCCACCCTTGCCGACCGCCTCCTTGAGAAAACCGGCGCGTTGAGCCCCCGCGAGATGACCACGAAGCAGGTGCTTGATGATATGGAGCTTGAACAAGAGCGCGGAATCACAATCAAGCTCCATGCCATCCAGCTTCGATATGGATCCGCCAGCGGCGAAGAATTTATTTTGAACCTCATCGATACCCCCGGTCACGTGGACTTCACATATGAGGTCTCCCGCTCCCTCGCGGCGTGCGAAGGAGCGATCCTTGTTGTCGACGCAACGCAGGGGGTCGAGGCCCAGACGATTTCGAATGTCTATCTTGCCATCGAGGCCGGGCTCGAAATTATTCCATTTATCAATAAAATCGATCTTCCCAGCGCCAACACCATGATTGAAAACGTCAAACATCAGGTGATGGAGCTTCTGGGATGCAGGGAAGAGGAGATTATCTTGGGGAGTGCAAAAGCCGGGATCGGTACAGATGAGATTCTCGAGGCAGTTGTCCACAGGATCCCTCCGCCCAAAGGCAATTCAACCGCCCCCCTCCAGGCCCTGATCTTTGACTCCATATTTGATGACTACCGCGGAGCCATTGCATACATATGCATCAAGAACGGAATTCTGGAAGAGAAGCAGCGCATACGGTTCATGTCGACCGGAAAAGAGTTCGATGCCGACGAGGTGGGTGTGCTGGAAATGAAGAGAAAACGCACAGGTGTGCTTGCGACGGGAGACGTAGGATATGTCATTGCGAACATCAAAGACGTGCACGAAACGAAAGTGGGTGATACCATCACGCTTGCGTCACGCCCTGCAACCCGGCCCCTGCCGGGATACAAAGAGGTCAAGCCGATGGTCTTCAGCGGACTTTACCCGGCCAATAGCGATGATTTTGGTGAGTTGCGGGAGGCTCTGGAGAAATTAAAGTTGAACGACGCTTCGCTCGTCTTCGAGCCGGAAACCTCCGTTGCCCTGGGATTCGGGTTCCGCGCAGGATTCCTTGGGCTCCTGCACATGGAAATCGTCCGGGAGCGGCTGGAGCGCGAATACCAGCAGACGCTGATCAACACGGTTCCCAACGTGGAGTATTGCGTCTATAAGACAAATGGAGAAAAGGTCGTTGTCGATAATCCCGCGGCAATGCCGTCACAAGGAGTCATTGAACGCGTGGAGGAACCTTATGTGAAAGCCCAGATCATTGGTCCTGTCGCATACATCGGGGGCATCATGAAACTTTGCATGGACCGCCGGGGGCTTCATAAGAACACCACGTATCTGAGCACCGATCGTGCAGACATCGAATTTGAACTTCCCCTGGCCGAAATTATCTTCGATTTCTATGACAAACTGAAATCACTTTCACGGGGGTACGCATCCTTTGATTATGATTTTCTCGACTATCGGGAATCCGACCTCGTGAAGCTCGACATTCTGTTGAACGGAGAACCTGTCGATGCGTTGTCCACGATTGTTCATCGAACAAAAGCACACGAATGGGGCAAGAAACTTTGTGCAAAACTCAGGGAACTGATCCCGAGGCAGATGTTTGAGGTGGCGATTCAGGCGGCCATTGGCAGCAAGGTCATTGCGCGTGAAACACTCAGTGCGATTCGCAAGAATGTTCTTGCCAAGTGTTACGGAGGAGACATCACTCGCAAGCGTAAACTGCTGGAGAAGCAAAAAGAGGGGAAGAAGCGAATGAAACAGGTTGGAAGAGTGGAGATTCCACAGGAAGCTTTTCTGGCCGTCCTGTCCATGGAAGACTAACATTGAAAGGAGCCGGCGTGGCGAAGGAAAAGCAAAGCAAGAACAGGGAAAACGAACAGGTGGTGGTGTCCCTCAAAGCCAAAGCGCTTGCGTTCCTGAAAGAAGTGGGGATCGTCCTGGGGGCGTTCCTTCTCCTGAACAACTTCGTCGTTGCTTCCTTCCTCGTTCCAACGGGGTCGATGGAGAACGAAGTGCTGACCGGCGACCTGTTGTTTGTGAATAAGTTTATCTATGGCGGTACATCGCCGAGAAACATTCCATTTACAAATGTCCGCCTTCCGTGGTTCAGGGTTCCTGCCATCAGGGATGTAGAGCGGGGCGATGTCATCGTCTTTGAATTCCCCGGCTATCGCGAAGAAGTCAATCCCGAAGAATTTCAGTTCTACCTCAAGCGATGTGTCGGTCTGCCGGGAGACACCATCCAGGTTATCGATCGGGTCCTGTATGTAAACGGGAGTCCTGCACCGTTGCCAAGGAATCTCAAATTCAGTGACCTTGCGCGTGTTCCGGATGGCGTACCGGACGAACGCGTGTTTCCGCCCGGCTCGGAATGGAACGAAGACAACTATGGACCGTTGGTCGTTCCGTACAGAGGAATGAAGATTCTACTGCAAAATACAACATATCGTAAGTGGGAGACGTTCATCAAGCGGGAAGGTCATCAGATCTGGCGTGTTGCCGACAGGGTGTTTGTCGATGGAACGCCGGTCAACGAGTATACTGTTGAACACGACTATCTCTTTGGGATGGGAGATCACCGGGATAACAGTCTGGACAGTCGCTACTGGGGCTTTATTCCCAAGGAAAACCTCGTAGGCTCACCCCTCCTTGTGTACTGGTCGTGGGACACAAACATCCCCTTATACGACATTTTCGGCCGGGTGGGTTCCATCCGGTGGAACAGGGTAGGAACGGTAATCCGGTAAAAGTGCCATGGTTGGAGAGCCGATCGACCAGACTGCCGATGTAGTTACACCGTCCCGCACACCCGCGGCACTTGTGCTCAGGGAATATGGGAAGACGGTCCTCGTGACACTTCTTGTTGCCCTTTCTGTCAAGGCGTTTGTCCTTGAGGCCTTCCGGATTCCCTCGGGATCGATGGAAAATACACTCCAGGTTGGAGACTTTCTCCTTGTCAATAAGCTTGCATACGGACTGAGAACACCGCGACGGCTCCCGTTGACGAGCATCGAGCTGCCGACCGTCGCCTTGCCATGGCGCGACGTTCGGCGGGGCGATATCGTTGTCTTGGAATTTCCTGCTCTTGCGGGTTCTACAGAGGGGGAAGGAAACGACGTCATTTACATCAAGCGGTGCGTGGGA